>NZ_JCBAJO010000099.1:0-16582 GCF_059772245.1 Cupriavidus sp. R6-3 | reverse complement strand
CCCACGCAGCCCACGCAGCCCACGCAGCCTACGCAGACTACGCAGACTACGCAGACTACGCAGCCCACGCAGCCCACGCCGCCGGCCGCTGAGCGACCGCGTACGCTGTTCGAGAAGATCGTCGCCCGCCATGCGATCGCGACCGCGGTCACGCCGGCCGATCCCGCGCCGGGCGACGGCATCTTCGTGCGCGCCGACTGGCGCTTCATCCACGAGTACTACACCGGCATGGCGGCCCATATGCTCCATGCCGCGCTGGGCCGGCCGCTTACCTTGCACGCGCCCGAGCGCGTCGTCGTGTTCGAGGACCACACCTCGTATGTCGAACAAAGCCCGGCCCACGTGCGCGGCGGCCTGGTGGGGAACGTGGTGCAGATGCGCGACGCCCAGCGGCGTTTCGCCGCGGACTACGCGCTGCGGGTCCACCGGACGCTGACCGAGGAGGAGGCGCTGCGCGACGACGGCAGCAACGTCGCCGGCATCTCGCACGCGATGATGGCCGAGCATTACGCGCTGCCGGGGCAGCTGGTGGTCGGCACCGACTCGCACACGCCGCACAGCGGCGCGCTCGGCTGCGTGGCGTTCGGCGTCGGCACCACCGACATGGCCAATGCCTTCGTGACCGGCGCGGTGCGTATGACCTTGCCCGCATCGTTGCGGATCGTGCTGGACGGCGCGCTGCCGGCCGGCGTGACGGCCAAGGACGTGGTGCTGCATCTGCTGGCCTTGCCCGAAATTCGCAGCGGCGCCGGCGTCGGCAAGGTGTTCGAGTTCACCGGCCCGGTGGTGTCGGCGCTGTCGACCGACGAACGGGCGACGCTGACCAATATGTGCGCGGAGCTCGGCGGCTTCACCGGCATCGTCGCACCCGATGCGGAAACGGTGCGCTTCCTGAAGGCCCGGCGCGGCGTCGATTTCACGATCGAGCCGTGGATGCGCAGCGACGAGGGCGCTGACTATGCCGCGACGATCGAGGTCGATTGCAGCGGCCTCGCGCCGATGGTGGCGCGGCCCGGCGATCCGGGCAACGGCCTGGCGCTGTCGGGAATGAACGAGCCGGTGCGGATCGATATCGCCTACGGCGGCTCATGCACGGCCGGCAAGCGCGAGGACTTCGATCACTATCACGCGGTGCTGCGCTGGGCCGCCGATCGCGGCCTGCGGGTGCCGTCCGGCGTCACGCTGTACCTGCAGTTCGGCACGACCGCGGTGCGCGACTACTGCATCGCGCAGGGCTACCTCGACGCCTTCGACGCGGTCGGCGCGAGGATCCTGCAGCCTTCCTGCGGCGCCTGCGCGAACTGCGGCCCGGGCTCGTCGACTGCGCCCGAGCAGGTCACGGTCAGCTCGATCAATCGCAATTTCCCTGGCCGTTCGGGGCCGGGGCAGGTGTGGCTGGCGAGTCCGCCGACGGTCGCGGCAAGCGCCATCGCCGGGCGGTTGCTGTCGTTCGACGATCTGCGCGCGCAATGGGAACGCGGGAATTCGCCGCGTGCCACAGCGCCGGCTTGATGCCGTGATGCCGTGATGCCGTGATGCCGTGGCCGGCCCGCGTTCGCGGCATCAAGCCGCGGCGCGCTCGCCGTCCGCGGCCACGCCGTCGCGATAACGCGCCATCAGCTCGGCCCGGCGCTCGGCCGCCTTGCGCATGCTGGCCTCTTTCACGGGCCCGAAGCCGCGGATATCGTCCGGCAGCGCCGCCAGCGCCAGCGCCGTGTCGATCCGCTGCGCATCGAGGCTGCGCGCGAACTCGTCCACCATCGCCAGATACTCGTCCACCAGCCGCCGTTCCTCACGGCGCTCCGCGGTGCGGCCGAAGGGATCGAGCGGCGTGCCGCGCAGCCCCTTGAGCTTGGCCAGCAGCCGGAACAGCGTCATCGTGCGCGGGCCGAAGCGGCGCTTGACGGGGCGGCCGTTGCGGGTTTCGCCGGACAGCAGCGGCGGCGCCAGCCAGAAATTCAGCTGATAGTCGCGCCCGGGCTCGCCGTCGAACTGCGCGCGCAGCTTGTCGAGGAAGGCCGGATCGGCGTACAGCCGCGCGACCTCGTACTCGTCCTTGTAGGCCATCAGCTTGGCCAGGTTGCGCGCGACCGCCTCGGTCAGCGGCAGCTTGCGGTCGGCGCCGAGCGCCAGCTCCGCCTGCCGTACCTTGTCGACGGCAGCCAGATAGCGCGCGGCATAGGCGTCGTTCTGGTAGGCGCGCAGCAGGGCGGCGCGGTCCTCGATCAGGCGGTCCAGCGTCGGTGGAAGCGGCAGCACCTGCGTCGGCGCGGCGCCGGCCTGGCGCGAAGCCTGGCCCGCGCCGTCGAGCGCCGCGCGTACGGCCGTCTCGCCGCGATGCGCCAGCGCGCGGCCCCAAGCGAAGGCGAGCAGGTTCTTCTGTACCGCGACGCCGTTGAGCGTGATCGCGCGCGTCAGGCTGGCCAGCGACAGCGGCACCCAGCCGCGCTGCCAGGGGAAGCCCAGCAGCAGCGGATTGGCGAAGATCGCATCGCCCAGCAGCCGGACGGCCCACGCATTGGCGTCAATGAACGCGCAGGCCTCGCCGATGTTGTCGCGCAGGTCCTGCTCCGCGGACGCACCGGGGAAGCGCCATTTCGGATTGGCGATCAGGTCGGCGGTCGGCGTGCGCGCGCTGTTGATCGCCGCGGCGGTGATGTCGCGCCGGACCTTGGACAGCACCTCGGCCGACGCCGACACGATTGCATCGCAGCCGATCACCAGCCGCGCCTCGCCGGTGGCGACGCGCGTGGCATGCAACGCCTGCGGCGTGGCGGCGATCTGCACATGGCTGAGCACGGCGCCGCCCTTCTGCGCGAGTCCCGCCATGTCGAGCACCGTGACGCCCTTGCCTTCGAGATGCGCCGCCATGCCGAGGATGCCGCCGATCGTCACCACGCCGGTGCCGCCCACGCCGGTCACGACGATGCCGTAGGCGCGCTCGAGCGCGGGCAGCGTGGGCGAGGGCAGGGCGTCGAGGTCGATCGCACCCGCCTTCGTCCCGGTCTGTGTTCCAGTCTGTGTCCCCGCCGCAGCCGGCTTGCGCACCTGCGCGCCCTCGGCGGTCACGAAGCTGGGGCAGAAGCCGTTCAGGCAGGAGAAGTCCTTGTTGCACGACGACTGGTTGATCGCGCGCTTGGTGCCGAGCGGCGTCTCCAGCGGTTCGACCGACAGGCAGTTCGACTGCACCGAACAGTCGCCGCAGCCTTCGCAGACCGCGTCGTTGATGAAGGCGCGCCGCGCCGGATCCGGATAGTCGCCGCGCTTGCGGCGGCGGCGCTTCTCCGTCGCGCAGGTCTGGTCGTAGATCAGCACGGTGACGCCCGGCGTCTCGCGCAGGCGCCGCTGCACGTCGTCGAGCTGGTCGCGGTGATGCACGGCGATGCCGGCAGGCAGCCCGCCGCCGCCGGCGTACTTCTCCGGTTCGTCGGTCACCACGACGATCTCGCGCGCGCCTTCGGCCAGCACCTGATGCGCGATACGCGGCACGGTCAGCACGCCGTCGACCGGCTGGCCGCCGGTCATCGCCACCGCGTCGTTGAACAGCACCTTGTAGGTGATATTGGCCTTCGCCGCGATCGCCGCGCGGATCGCCAGCAGGCCCGAATGGAAGTAGGTGCCGTCGCCCAGATTGACGAACACGTGCTTCTCGTCGGTGAAATGCATCTGGCCGGTCCACGCCACGCCTTCGCCGCCCATCTGGCTGAAGGTGTCGGTATTGCGGTCCATCCACATCGCCATGTAGTGGCAGCCGATGCCGGCCAGCGCCCGCGAGCCCTCGGGCACGCGGGTCGACGTGTTGTGCGGGCAGCCCGAGCAGAACCAGGGCTTGCGTTCGACCGACAGCCGCGGACGCGACGCGTCGCGCTCCTTGGCCTCGATCAGCGCGACGCGCGCCGCGATGCGCGCGCGCACGTCGTTGGGCAGGTCGGCCTTGTCGAGCCGGCGCGCGATCGCCTTGGCGATGATCGCCGGCGACAGCTCGTAGTGCGCCGGCAGCAGCCAGTTGCCGCGCGGCACCGACCATTCGCCGCCCTCGTTGTCGCGCTCGTCGAACTTGCCGAACACGCGCGGGCGGACGTCGTCGCGCCAGTTGTACAGCTCTTCCTTCAGCGCGTATTCGAGGATCTGGCGCTTCTCCTCGACCACCAGGATCTCGTCGAGGCCGGTGGCAAATTCGCGCGCGTCCTGCGCGTCGAGCGGCCACACGCAGCCGACCTTCATCACGCGGATGCCGATGCGCGCGCAGGTGTCGTCGTCGAGGCCGAGGTCGGTCAGCGCCTGCCGCACATCGAGATAGGCCTTGCCCGCGGTCATGATGCCGAAGCGGGCCCGCGGCGAATCGACCACCACGCGGTTCAGCTTGTTGGCGCGCACATAGGCGAGCGCGGCGTACCACTTGTGGTCCAGCAGCCGCGCTTCCTTCGCCAGCGGCGGATCGGGCCAGCGGATATTGAGTCCGCCTTCGGGCATCGCGAAGTCCTGCGGCAGCACCACCTGCACGCGCTCGGGATCCATCTCGATCGAGGCGCTCGACTCGACCACGTCGGTGACGCACTTCATCGCCACCCACAGGCCCGAATAGCGGCTCATCGCCCAGCCGTGCAGGCCGTAGTCGAGATACTCCTGCACGGTGGACGGGTAGAGCACCGGAATGCCGGCGGCGATCAGCACGTGCTCGGACTGGTGCGCGACAGACGAGGACTTGGCGGCATGGTCGTCGCCGGCCAGCAGCAGCACGCCGCCGTGGGGCGCGGAGCCGGCGGAGTTGGCGTGCTTGAGCACGTCGATCGAGCGGTCGACGCCGGGCCCCTTGCCGTACCACATCGAGAACACGCCGTCGCGCGTGGCGCCGGGAAACAGGTTGACCTGCTGCGTGCCCCAGACGGCTGTGGCCGCCAGGTCCTCGTTCAGGCCGGGCTGGAACACCACGTCGCTGCCCGCCAGATGCGTCTTCGCCTGCCACAACGCCTGGTCGAGCCCGCCGAGCGGCGAGCCGCGGTAGCCGGAGACATAGCCCGCGGTATTGAGCCCCGCCGCGCGGTCGCGCGCCTTCTGCAGCATCGGCAGGCGCACCAGCGCCTGCGTGCCGCTCAGGTAGATGCGGCCCTTTTCCACGGTGTATTTGTCGTCGAGACTGACGTTGGCCAGCGCGTCGGCGAGGGCCTGTTGCTGCGCGGGCGAAAGCGGACTGTTCATGGGGGGTGTCTCCGGCGGGGGGCGATAGCTCGCCCGATATCTCGCCCGATATCTCGCTGACAAGGTCGAGCGGTATCGTTCGGTATGCGGTTTTTGTGCGCGCTCGGGATGTGGTTCCGCGAGCGGGCGCCGTGTGCGCGTGGTCTTGCGCGGTGCGCGCATTCGATCCATGGATCTGCGCGTTCTGGTTTGCCGAACGAGTGTAGGAAAGCGCTTCGCTATCGTAAAATCACAAATTCAGAGCGCTGATATTTGGAAATCGCATGGCTCCCCGACCCACTTCTCCCGCCGTTTCCCCCGCCATGACCGGCGGGGCCTCGCGCGACGCCAAGACCCGTCCGGCGCCGCTGGCCCGCGACATCACGCTGCGTCAGCTGCGCTATTTCCAGGCCGCCGCCGAGACCGGCCAGTTCTCGATGGCGGCCACGCGCGAGCACGTGTCGCAGTCGGCCATCACCAATGCGGTGCTGGCACTGGAGCAGCGCCTGGCCGTGCGGCTGTTCGACCGGCTGCCGCATGGCGTCGCGCTGACCGCCGAAGGACACCGGCTGCTGCAGCGGGTCGCGGGCATTCTCGATTCGGTCGAAGACATGCTGCGCGAACCCTCGCTGCAGGGCCCTAGCCAGCAGGGCACGGTGTCGTTCGCCGCCTCCTACACGGTGCTGGGCTATCTGCTCCCTGCCTTGCTGGCCCGCTTTCGCTCGCACTATCCGGAGATCGTCTTCGACCTGCGCGACCTCGACCGGGTCGACATCGAGGAGGCGGTGCTGTCCGGCGAGATCGAGCTCGGCGTGGTGCTGCTGTCGAACGTCTCGCGCCCGCAGCGCTTCGCGCACCGCACGCTGATCCGCTCCCGCCGTCAGCTGTGGGCGCCGCCGGGCCATCCGCTGCTGCAGGGCGGCGCGCCGACGCTGAAGGAAGTCGCCAGCTACCCGTACATCCTGCTGACGGTCGACGAGGGCGAAACCTCGACGCTGCGCTACTGGAAGAGCAAGCGACTGACGCCGGACATTGCGTTTCGCACCACCTCGATGGAGGCGCTGCGCGGGCTGGTCGCGCACGGCTTCGGCATCACGGTGCTGTCGGACATGGTGTTCCGCCCGTGGTCGCTGGAGGGCAAGGAGATCGAGGCGCGCCCGCTGGCCGACGCGGTGCCGGACATGGAGGTCGGGCTGATCTGGCGGCGCGACGAGCCGTTGAGCGAGCCCGCGCAGCTGCTGCGCGATTTTCTGGTCTACGCTTGTGGAGCGCCGTGACGTTGCCTCGGCCGCGCGCTTTCACGGCGCTGACATACCGGGCGGCTACGCTGGCGAGCCCGCGGGCTGCGGACGACCGGCCGGCTGCCGGTTTCCGGCTTCCGGCGGCGGGCCTTCGGGACCGGTGGCGGCATTGCCGGCGGTCGCCTAGGACGTGGCCGACGTGAGCGGCGTGATGGACGTGATGGACGTGATGGACGTGATGGACGTGAGGAGCGCGACGATGACCCCGAGCGAAGAGGAACTGGTACGCCGCATTCACCGCGAGGTGGCGGACCACTACGATGAGGAATTCGAGCTCGCGCTCGAGGATGGCGACGCGCAGGCGTTGCTGAACTCCGAATCGCTGCCCGGCGGCGCGGCCGACCGGGAATCGCGCCGGCACTATTTCAGCGAGCTGTTCCGCCTGCAGGGCGAGCTGGTCAAGCTGCAGAGCTGGGTGGTCACCACCGGCCAGAAGATCGTGATCGTCTTCGAAGGGCGCGATGCCGCGGGCAAGGGCGGTGTGATCAAGCGCATCACGCAGCGGCTCAATCCGCGCGTCTGCCGCGTGGCTGCGCTGCCGGCGCCCAACGATCGCGAGCGCACGCAGTGGTATTTCCAGCGTTACGTCTCGCATCTGCCGGCGGCCGGCGAGATCGTGCTGTTCGATCGCAGCTGGTACAACCGCGCCGGCGTCGAGCGCGTGATGGGCTTCTGCACCGACGACCAGTACGAGGAATTCTTCCGCACGGTGCCCGAGTTCGAGAAGATGCTGGTGCGCTCGGGCATCCGGCTGATCAAGTACTGGTTCTCGATCTCGGACGAGGAACAGGAGCTGCGCTTCCTGTCGCGCATCCACGATCCGCTCAAGCAGTGGAAGCTCAGCCCGATGGACCTCGAATCGCGCCGTCGCTGGGAGGCCTATACCAAGGCCAAGGAAATCATGCTGGCGCGCACGCATATCCCCGAGGCGCGCTGGTGGGTGGTGCATGCCGACGACAAGAAGGTCGCGCGGCTCAATTGCATCCACCATCTGCTGACGCTGATTCCCTATCGCGAGATCGAGCAGCCAAACATCGTGCTGCCCGAGCGCCAGCGCAGCAACGACTACGCGCGCCAGCCGGTGCCCGACGAGATGTGGGTGCCGCAGGTGTATTGAGGCACTGATCCAAGCGTCTATTGAGGGCTGGCCGGCTGGATCACCGACCCGAGCGCCGGCTTGAATGCGATCGCTGGCGCTGCAGCTCGGGAAACGCCCGCGGCAGCGTCAGCAGGGCGCGGTCCGGCGCACCCCGACCGCATGGATGTCAGCGGATGACCCGCGGTCCGCTACGCGGCCTTGGTGGATTGACGGCAGGGCAAAGGCGCTACTTCACCCGCTGCAGAATCTCCAAAATCACCAGCGTAAAAATCGTGGCGAGCAGCGCGGTGGCCTCGCGGCCCATGCCGGCGGCGACGCCGATGGCGGACACCATCCAGATGCTGGCGGCGGTGGTCAGGCCCTTGATGCTTTCTTCGCTGTTGAGCTTGATGATGGCGCCGGCGCCGAGAAAGCCGATGCCCGAGGCGATGCCCTGCAGCACGCGGCTCATGTCGGCCAGCGGCACGCCGGCCTGCAGCGGTACCAGCACGAACATCGCCGAGCCGAGCGCGACCAGCATATGGGTGCGCAGGCCGGCCGCCTTGCCGGCGGCTTCGCGTTCGTAGCCGATCATCGCGCCGAGCAGCATCGCCATGCCGAGCCGGAGCACGACGCGGGTCGCTTCCTCGATGTCGGGAATGTCGGCGAACTCCGTGCGCAGCGCGCTCAGCATGTCTGACCAGATGCCATCCATCGTTGCCTCCCCGAGAATCCGCCGTCGCGGCGTGGCGAGCGGGTTCGGCGCAGGCGGAACCCGGCTGCCAGCAGGCTAGCATGGCGCGCCGGGCGGCGCCGTCGGGTGGGCACTGACAGCGGTGCCGGAAGGGGGAAAGCCCGTAGCTACCTCAGCCGTTCGAGCAGCGCGGGCAAGGAGAATGACCTAGCGCAGCCGCAGCGGTTCGAGCAGCGCGGCATCGTACTGGTGCCGGTCGATGCGGCCCAGTTCCAGCATGCGCAGCAGGATATAGGCTTGCCGCTGGCGTGCGCGGCGGGGATTGACGACCGGGTTGTTGGCCGACGGCGCCTTGGGCAGGCCGGCCAGCATCGCGGCTTCGGCCAGGGTCAGCTCGGCCAGCGGCTTGCCGAAATAGGTCCGCGCCGCCTGCGCGAAGCCATAGGCGCCTTCGCCGAGATAGACCTTGTTCATGTACAGCTCGAGGATCTCGTCCTTGCTGAAGGCCCCCTCGATGCGGTAAGCCAGCAGCGCCTCGTAGAGCTTGCGGGTGTAGGTCTTTTCGCGCGACAGGAAGAAGTTGCGGGCGACCTGCATCGTGATGGTCGACGCGCCCTGCGACAGATCGTCGGACAGATTGGCCACGCCGGCGCGGATCACGCCGACGTAGTCGATGCCGTCATGCAAATAGAAGCGTTCGTCTTCGATGGCGACCACGGCCTGCGTCAGCGCGGGCGGCATCTTGTCCAGCGGCACGTAGCCGGCCGAGTGGCGGAACGCGGCGATGGCGTCGAGCGGGGGCAATTGGCGGCTGGCGACCACCACCGCGAGCGTGCCGAGCAGCGCGCAGGTTGCCACCACCAGCACGAGCAAGCCCAGAAGATGCGACCAGAGACGTTTCATGGGCCGCTATTTTGCCAGCGTTGTGTGATGGAAACCGCGATGTGGGGTCGCTCGCCCCGTCTCGCTGGCTGGAACTGGCCGGGGAGAGGGCCCGGGAGAGGACCCGTCGCTCCCGTCACCGCTTGAGCAATGCCGCCAGCAGGTCCGATTGCGTGATCAGTCCCAGCAGCCGCCGCTGCTCGTCGACCACCGGCATCAGGTGCCAGCCGCCATCCGACATCGCGCCGGCCAGCTCGACGATGGGCTGGTCGGGGCGCGCGGTCGGCAGCTCGGTCAGCATCGCGTCGCGCACCAGACCGTCAGGCCGGCGCTGGCCCTTGGCGGGGTCGCCGACGAACAGGTCCGGCAGCGCGATCAGGCCGACCAGCCGGCGCTGGCGCGGCGACACCACCGGCAGCGCCTGCAGCCGGTGGCGCGTCAGCAGCGTCCATGCCTCGCCGATGCGCTGGTCGGCGTGGACCGCCACCACGTCGCGCGACATGATGTCGCCGCAGCGCACGTCGCCGAAGCGGCGGCCGAACGCGCGCAGCTCGGCGGCGACCAGGATCTCCTCGAGGTCGTCGCGGTCGACGTCGAGGAATTCGCCGCGCGCCGCCAGCACTTCGTCCAGGTCCGCACGCGTGAAGCCGACGCGCTGGCCCGGCGGCGGATCGCTGGTGCCATGTCCCGGCACCGCAGGCGGCGGCCGATGCGGATAGCGGCGGCCGGTCAGGTTGTTGAACGACAGCGCGATCAGCAGCATCAGCATCGAATTGAGCGCGACCGGGAACAGCACGAAGGCATAGCCGAGCTTGGCCACCGCCGGGCCGCCGAACACCGCGGTGATGGCGACCGCGCCGGCGGGGGGATGCACGCAATGCAGATGGAACATCAGGCCGATCGCCACGGCCACCGCAACGGCGGCCGCCAGGCCCGGGTCCGGAATCCAGCGGGCGCAGGTCACGCCCACCAGCGCCGCCAGCAGATTGCCGCCGATCACCGACCACGGCTGCGCCAGCGGGCTCGAAGGCACGGCGAACAGCAGCACCGCGGAGGCGCCCATCGGCGCGATGAACCAGGGGTTGTGCCCGCCCAGCATATGCCGGCTGATCCACTCCGTGCAGGCCAGCGCGAATATCGCGCCGAGACAGCTCTTGAACCGCTCACGGCTGCTTGCCGCCACCGGCATCGGAACGAAGGCGGCCAGCCAGCCGCGCCAGCGCAACCGGACTTCGCCGGCCAGGGCTAGAAGGGGAGAGGTTCGGGAGGACATGAAGGCGCCAGCGCGTGCCGCGACGCAGCAAAAAAAGCGTCGCGCAAAAAAGCCGTCAATGTATCACGTGATGACATACCTTGCCGGCGGCGCCGCGACCCGGCTTGGTTCGGCGTGGCCGGGTGTGGCTCGGCTCGGCTTGGCCAGCGGCCCAGCCCAACCGAGCCCAACCCGGCCCGGCTTGGCTCGGCCAGCACCGCCCAACGCGTCCTAGCGCGTCCCAGCGCGTCCCAGCGCGTCCCAGCGCGGCCCCGCCCGACCGGCGCGGTAACATAGCGCCGTTCCGACACCCTCGCGCCGTCCGTGGCGGCGCCACCCTCATGCTCGAACTACAGGGCAAGATCTGGTTTCGCGCCGGCAGCCGGGACCTCGGCGGCAAGGACCGCATCGCGCTGCTCGCGGCGATCGCCGAACACGGCTCGATCACGGCGGCCGCCAAGGCGGTCGGACTCAGCTACAAGGCGGCGTGGGACGCGGTCGACGCGATGAACAACAGCGCCGGCGAACCGCTGGTGGTGCGCGCCGCCGGCGGCAAGGGCGGCGGCGGCACCATGCTGACGCCGCGCGGCGAGGGGCTGGTGCGCACCTACCGCGCGCTCGAGGCCGAGCACCGCGCCTTCGTCGCGCAGCTGTCGCGCGTCAGCGAGCAGCTCGACGCGACGGCCGCCGACGCGCTGCAACACGACATCCATCTGATCCGGCGACTGATGATCAAGACCAGTGCACGCAACCGGCTGTTCGGCACCGTGACCGAGGTGCGGACCGGCGCGGTGAACGACGAGGTCACCTTGGCCCTGCCCGGCGGGCAGCAGGTGGTCGCCACGGTCACGCATGAAAGCGTCGAGACGCTGGGCCTGGCGCCGGGCAGCGAGGCGTTCGCGCTGGTCAAGGCGTCGTCGGTGCTGATCGGCGTGCCGTCGCCCGGGCTGCGGCTGTCGGCGCGCAATCAGTTGCCCGGCACGGTGGCGCGCATCGTGCCGGGTGCGGTCAATGCCGAGGTCGTGCTCGCGCTCGATGGCGGCGCCACCATCGCGG
Source organism: Cupriavidus sp. R6-3 (assembly GCF_059772245.1). Taxonomy (NCBI): domain Bacteria; kingdom Pseudomonadati; phylum Pseudomonadota; class Betaproteobacteria; order Burkholderiales; family Burkholderiaceae; genus Cupriavidus; species Cupriavidus sp. R6-3. The sequence continues at coordinate 5,141 of NZ_JCBAJO010000099.1, read as the reverse complement.
CCATCGTCACGCATGCCGGACTGGACGAGCTGGGGCTGACCGAAGGCGCGCCGGCGCTGGCGATCTTCAAGGCGTCGAGCGTGATCCTGGGGACGATGGACTGAGGTCCACGGTTTGTCCGTGTCCCGCTTGGGGGAGGCTGGGGGAGGGCAAGCGGCGCTCGCAGGGCCGGCCGCCGTGGTTCGAGACCGCCCCTCTCCCCACAACGCCACTAAGCGCTCAAGCCCTGCGGCGCAAAGATCCGCCCGTCGCGGATCTCCATCACATGATCGGCCAGCGCCGCGACATCGTCGGGATCGTGCGAGATGACCAGCATCGGCACCTCCAGGCTGGTCTGCAGCGCGCGCAGTTCGGCCCGCATGCGCGCGCGCAGCGCCGGGTCCAGCGCCGAGAAGGGTTCGTCGAGCAGCACGATATCGGGCCGGGTCGCCAGCGCGCGCGCCAACGCCACGCGTTGCTTCTGTCCACCCGAAATCTCGGCCGGATAGTGGCCGCGCACCTCGCGCAGGCCGAAGGCGTCGATCCAGCGTTCGGCATCGTCATGGCTCTTGCCGCGCGGCGGATTGCGCCAGCCGCGCGCGAGACCAAAGGCGACGTTCTGCGCGACGGTCAGATGCGGGAACAGCGCATAGTCCTGGAACAGATAGGCCACGCGCCGCTGCTGCGGCCGCACATCGACCCCCGCCGCCACGTCGAACAGCGTGCGCTCGCCGAGCACGATGCGCCCGCGGTCCGGCCGCAGCAGGCCCGCGATGGCGCGCAGCGTCAGCGTCTTGCCGGCGCCCGAGGGGCCGAACAGCGCGATGCGGCGGCTGGTGGACGAGAAGCCGATATCCAGCGCGAAATGCCGGTCGGCGGTATCCAGCCGTTTGCTGACTTCGACCTGCAGCGTCGTAGCCGGAGGTGCGGTGACCGGGAGGGAGCCAGGCAGGGGGGCAGACATGCAGCCTCCGTTCAACGCACCGCCTGACGCGTGCTCGGCACCAGGCGGCCTGCGATCACCAGCAGCAGCACGCAGGTCAGCGAGGTGACCAGCACCAGCAGATTGGCGGTGTCGTCGTCGCCGGCCTGCACCGCTTCGTAGATCGCCACCGACAGCGTCTGCGTGCGGCCGGGCAGATTGCCGGCCACCATCAGCGTCGCGCCGAATTCGCCGAGCGCCCGCGCGAAGGCGAGCAGCACGCCGGCGGCGATGCCGCGCACCGCCAGCGGCAGCGTCACGCGAAAGACGATGCCGGTCTCGCTGACGCCCAGCACGCGCGCGGCGTGCTCCAGCTGCGGATCGACGCCCTCGATGGCCGCACGCGCGGACTTCAGTACCAGCGGAAAGGCGACGATGGTGGCGGCCAGCACCGCGCCCTGCCACGTGAAGACCAGTTCGATGCCCAGCGACGACAGCCATTCGCCGAACACGCCGCGGCGCCCTACCAGCACCAGCAGGTAATAGCCGAGCACGGTCGGCGGCAGCACCAGCGGCAGCGTCAGCACGGCGTCGACCAGATCGCGCAGCGGCGAGCGCCAACGCGACAGCGCCACCGCGGCGGCGACGCCGAGCACCGCATTGATCGCGGTGGCCCAGCCGGCCACCTTCAGCGACAGTGCCAGCGGGACCCAGACCGATTCCATCAGCGGGTAGTCCAGGGCGACGTTCAGCGCGGCCGGAAGCCGTGGCGCGCGAGCAGCGCCTGGCCTTCCGAGGACAGCACGAAATCGACGAAGCGCGCCGCCTCGTCCTTCTGGCGCGAGCGGGCGGTCACGGCGATCGGGTAGGTGACCGCCGTGCGCGTCGGCACGTGCGCGACGACGCGGACCCTGCCCGGCATCACGGCCGCATCGGTGGCGAAGACGAAGCCGGCATCGACCTCGCCGCGCGCGACGTAGTCCAGCGCCTGCCGCGCGTTCTGCGCCGGCACGCCCTTGGTCGAGACGGCCTGCCACAGCCGGGCATCCTCCAGCGCGTCGCGCGTGTAGCGGCCCACCGGCACCGAGGCAGGATTGCCGTAGGCCACGCGCCGCACGTCGTCGCGCAGCAGGTCGCGCGGCGAGGCGAGCTTCAGCGTGCTGTCGGCCGGCTCGACCAGCACCAGCGCATTGGCGGCGAAATCGCGGCGCGAGCCCGGCACGATCACGTGCTCGGCCTGCGCCTTGTCCATGGCCTGCTGGTCGGCCGAGGCAAACACGTCGGCCGGCGCGCCCTGCACGATCTGCTGCATCAGCACGTCGGAGGCGCCGAAATTGAGCACCAGCTTCGTGCCCGGATGCGCCTGCTCATAGGCGGTGGCGACCGCGCGGAAGGCATTGGTCAGGCTGGCCGCGGCGGACACCACCAGTTCGGCGGCCGCCGCGGGGCGGGCCGGCAGGATCGCCAGCATCGCCAGCGCCGCCGCAACGAAGGCGCCTGACAGACGCGAGCGCGCGCGGATGGGCGCGGCGGCAATGGCGGGAGAACGACGAGCAGGCATGGCAGGTGTTCCGGATTCGGGGAGTCGGTGAGGACAGCGGCCGGGGCCATCGAAGGCGCCCAGCCGCAGAGGCCAGGCGCTGGGGGACACCCGAGTCACATCGAGCGCAATATACGGCGGTATATAGCGGGGCGTCAATGCACGCCGGCGCAGGGCAGCCGATACCCTGGACGCGGTAAATCGGGCCCCGCTCAGGGCAGCTCGGGCACCAGCAGGTCTTCGAGGAAGTAGGCCGCCAGTTCGTGCCGGCCACGCAGGCCGGCCTTGGCGTAGATGTTGGTGGCGTGCTGGCGCACCGTCTTTGGCTTGCTGTCGCGCACGCCGGCGATCTCTTCCAGCGACAGGCCCTTGATCAGCAGATAGGCCACCTCGCGCTCGCTGGTGGTCAGGTTCCAGCGATCGAACTGGCTGCTGATCGCATGCCGCATCTGCAGGCCGGCCTGATGCGCGGCCGCGTCGCGCTGCGCCAGCGTCCGCTCGGCCTCGCCCAGCGAGGCGCGCAGCTGGCGGATTTCCTGATCGGTGCGCAGCCGTTCGCGCGCCAGCATGAAGACGCCGGCCAGCGTGATCGAGGTGCCGATCGCATCGATGATGACGTGCTGCAGCCCTTCGGCCTCGTCGTAGTCGAACACCAGGTCGAAGCACGCGTACAGCGCGATAAAGACGAACAGGTAAAGAAAATGCCGTGGCATGGCTGGCGCGAGGGCGAGGCGTGGAATCGGGAAACGGGAATCGGCAATCGGCAAACGCGAAATCACGCGGCGCGGTGCTCCCGGGGAACGCCGCGCCGCGGCATCGGGCAGGGCGGCAAGCCCGCCGAAGGGTCTTACACGATCGGCGTCAGCACTTTGCCGGTTTCGAGGAAGGCGCGCAGATTGTCGAGCATCAGCGCCTGCATCGCGCCGCGCGTCTCGACCGTGCCGCTGGCCATGTGCGGGGCCAGCACGACGTTGTCCAGCCCGATCAGCGCCGGCGGCACGCGCGGTTCGTCGCGGAACACGTCGAGCCCGGCGGCGCCCAGGCGCCCATCGCGCAGCGCTTCGACCATCGCGTCTTCGTCGATCACGCTGCCGCGCGCGACATTGACCAGCACGCCCTTCGGCCCGAGCGCCTCGATGACCTGGCGCGACACCAGCCCTTCGGTTTCCGGGCCACCGACGCAGGTCACCACCAGGAAGTCCGCCCATGCGGCCAGCGCCAGCAGGTCGCGTTCATGGCGCCACGGCGCGCCCTCGCGCGGACGCCGGTTGTTGTAGGCGATCTCCATGTCGAAGCCCTGCGCGCGGCGCGCGACCTTCTCGCCGATGCGGCCCAGGCCCAGGATGCCCAGGCGCTTGCCGGATACCTTGCTCGTCAGCGGGAACGGGCCCTGGTGCCAGCGGCCGTCGCGCACGAAGCGGTCGCCGTGGGAGATGCCGCGCGCGGCATCGATCATCAGGCCGAAGGCGAGGTCGGCCACGCAATCGTTGAGCACGTCCGGCGTATTGCTGACCTGGATGCCGCGCGCGCGGGCCGCGTCCAGCGCGATGCTGTCGTAGCCGACGCCGAAGCTGACGATCGCCGCCAGTTGCGGCAGCGCGTCGATGACCGCGGCGCTGCAGCCGTGCCGGGCCGAGGTAACCACCACGCGCGCCTGCGCACCATGCTCGCGCAGCCAGGCGGGCCAGTCGTCCTGCTCCCACAGCGCGGCGGCGCCGTGGCGCTCCTGCAGCGTGGCGTTGAGGTGCGGCGCGAGCGGGCCGATCTGGATCAGGTCGATGGCAGGCATGGTGTAGTGGATACGGGAAAAAGACAGCAGAGTGTATCCTGCCGGACGGCCTCTTGTCCGTGCCGGCGGCCTCGCCTGGGGGCTTGCTGGCGTGCTTGCCGCGCAGCACCATGCCGTCGCTTCCGCGAAAGGGGGAATCCGGCGTCTTCAAGCGCCACCGGGTCCCCGTATTCGCGTGGACGACCACGTTTGTCGGCAAAACTGCGTCTCTACCGCCTATCCCGAATCCGAACCCCATGCCCACCGTTTACCTCGCCGGCCCCGATGTGTTCCGTCCCGATGCGATGGCCCATGGCCAGGCGCTGAAGGATCTTTGTGCGCAGCACGGCTTCACCGGCCTGTTTCCGCTGGACCATCAGCTGCCATCCGGCCTGGCCGGCGAGGCCGCGGCGCGCTGGATCTGCCAGGCCAATGTCGCGCTGATCCGCCGCGCCGATCTGGTGATGGCCAATCTGGACGACTTTCGGGGGCCGGCCGAGCCGGATTCCGGCACGGCCTTCGAGGTGGGCTTCGCCGTGGCGCTGGGCAAGCCGGTGTGGGCCTATACCGGCGACCGCGGCACCATCGTGGAGCGCGCCGCGGTGGGCCATGACGCCGAGGGGAGGCCGCTCGACGCGCGCGGCTTTCATGTCGAGGACTTCGGCTTGGGCAAGAACCTGATGCTGGCCTGCTCGGTGCAGCTGGTGCAGGGCGGGCCGGCGCAGTGCCTGGCGGCGATGGCCGCGGCGGGCGCCGGCGCCAGGCGCTGAAGGCCCTCGGGGCGGTGAAGGACCCGGAGAGGTTGAAGGACCTGGAGGCGTGAAGGTGCCGGAGCCGCTGAAAGTCCAGATAGGCTGAAGCGCCTGGCGACCCTGGAGGCTGGCGCTGACGGCGCCGAAGCGCTAAGGCTTGCCGCTGACCGTCGCCGGCTC
>NZ_JCBAJO010000098.1:0-16781 GCF_059772245.1 Cupriavidus sp. R6-3 | reverse complement strand
GCGTTGCTGGCGATGCTGGCGCTGGCGCCGCTGTGGACCGTGCAGGCCGGCGCCGCCGGCGGCGCGCTGGTGTCGATGGTGCTGGTCGCCACGCTGGCGCGGCGCGATCTGCTGCATCCCCAGGTCCAGGGCGGCCACCATGAGGCGGGCTCGCGGCTGCTGCTGACCGGCGTGATCCTGGCCGCGGGCTGGGGGGCGGTCATCACGCTGATCCTGAGCATCGCGCCCGAGGGCCGGCTGCGCGGCATGCTGTTCTGGCTGACCGGCGATCTGGGCGGCACCGCCAGCTACGGGCTCGCGCTCGGCACGCTGGTGCTGGCGCTGCTGCTGACGCTGCCGATGGCGCGCGCGCTGAACGTGATGCTGCTCGGCGAGACCGTGGCCCAGTCGCTGGGCGTGCGCGTCGGCCGGGTACGCCTGTCGGCCTACCTGGTGGCCTCGCTGTCGATTGCGGCGGCCATCACCACGGCCGGCTCGATCGGCTTCGTCGGGCTGGTGGTGCCGCATCTGGTGCGGCTCGCCTGGGGCAACGACCAGCGCCTGCTGTTGCCCGCCGCGGCGCTGCTGGGCGGCACGCTGCTGATGGCGGCGGACCTGATCGCGCGGACCGTGATCGCGCCGGCGCAATTGCCGGTCGGCGTCATCACGGCGCTGCTCGGCGTGCCGACCTTCCTGTTCCTGCTGCTGCGCCGGCCCCGATGAAGGATCCGCAATGACGACCGCTGTCGACTGGACCGTCCCCACCGTGCCTTGCCCGCGGCTGTCCCTGCACGGTCTGGGTTTGCGCGCGGGCGGCAAGACGCTGTTCGACGCGCTCGACTTCACCATGCGGCCGGGCGAGCTGTGGTGCGTGCTCGGCCCCAACGGCGTCGGCAAATCGACGCTGATGGCGGTGCTCGCCGGGCTGCGCCCTGCCGAGCGCGGCGAAGTCCGTCTCGACGGCGAGCCGCTGGCCACGCTGGCGCGCCAGCGGCCCGAGGTCCTGGCCAGGCAGCGCGCCTACCTGCCGCAGGCCATTCACGACACCTTCTCGATGACCGTGCACGACGCGGTCGCCGTCGGCCGCCACCCGCATCTGTCGGGATGGGTCTGGAGCGGCCGCGACGACGACGCGGTGGTGGCCGCGCTGCTCGAGGCGCTCGACCTGTCCGGCCTGGCCGGCCGCGACGTGCTGACGCTGTCCGGCGGCGAGCGCCAACGGGTGTCGCTGGCCGCGGTGATGGCGCAGCAGGCGCCGCTGCTGCTGCTCGACGAACCGCTGGCGCATCTGGACCTGCGCCATCAGATCCTGGTGCTGGACACGCTCGCGCGCCTGACGCGCGCCGGCCGCCAAGCCGCCATGCTGATCCTGCATGACCTGAACCTGGCGCGCCGCTATGCCACGCACGCGCTGCTGATGGCCGAGGACGGCAGCTGCCTGCACGGCCCGGCCGACGAGATTCTGACGCCCGCCCACTGCTCGCGCGCGCTGCGCACGCCGATCATCGCCGTCGCGCAGGGCGCGCATACGGCGTTGATCGCCAATGGTCCGGCCTGAGGCACGGCCGCGCCGCTTACCGCTTACCGCCATGACAACCGACCACGACGACAACGAGAACCACGGCAATAACGACAACAACGGCAGCAGCGGCGGCAACGCGATCGATGGCCGCAACGACATCGACGGCCGCGACGAACGCCACAAGGCCCGCATGGTCCGCAAGAAGGCGGTAGTTGACGCGAAGATCGCCGCCGCGCAGGACGAGCGCGGCGTGATCGTGATCACCACCGGCAACGGCAAGGGCAAGTCGAGCTCGGGCTTCGGCATGGTGATCCGCGCGCTCGGCCACGGCATGCAGGCCGGCGTGGTGCAGTTCATCAAGGGCGCGTTTCCCAGCGGCGAGGAGATGTTCCTGCGGCGTTTTCCCGAGCAATGCCGCTTCCACGTGATGGGCGAGGGTTATACCTGGGAGACCCAGGACCGCGCGCGCGATGTGGCCAAGGCCGAGGCCGCGTGGGAGGTCGCGCGCGGGCTGCTGCGCGACCCGTCGATCGGGCTGGTGCTGCTCGACGAACTGAATATCGCGCTGAAGATGCACTATCTGGACGTCGATACCGTGATCGCCGATCTGCGCGCGCGTCCGCCCATGCAGCATGTGGTGATCACCGGCCGCGGCGCGCCGCCCGCGCTGATCGAGGCGGCCGATACCGTCACCGAGATGACGCCGGTCAAGCATGCGTTCCAGCACGGCATCAAGGCCCAGCGCGGCATCGAGATGTAAGCCATGACGTCCGTATCCAACACCGTGCCGAACACCGCATCGAACACCGCCTTGAACACCGATTCGCACTTCGCGCTCCCTACGATCGCACCGCTGGACGAGGCGCTGCGTCCGACGCTGCAGGAGGCCATCGACGACAAGACCAAGCCGCTCGGCGCGCTCGGCCGGCTGGAATCGCTGGCCCTGCAGATCGGGCTGATCCAGCGCAGCGCACGTCCCGAACTGCGGCGCCCGGCGATGATCGTGTTTGCCGCCGACCATGGCATCGCCGATGCCAGCGTCAGCGCCTATCCGGCCGACGTCACCGTGCAGATGGTCCGCAATTTTGCCGCCGGCGGCGCGGCGATCAATGTGTTCGCGCGCCAGCACGGCATGGCGCTCGAGGTGGTCGATGCCGGCGTGCGCGTGCCGCCGGGCGTGGCACAGGGTCTGGTGGACTGCCGCATCGATGCGGGCACGCGCAACTTCGTCGACGAACCGGCGATGCGGCGCGAGCAGGCCGAGGCCGCGCTGGCGGCGGGCGTCGGGCGCGTGATGCACCATGCCGCGCAGGGCACCAATGTGATCGGCTTTGGCGAGATGGGCATCGGCAATACCTCGGCCGCCGCCTGTCTGGTCAGCCGGCTGACCGGCCTGCCGATCGCCGCCTGCGTCGGGCGCGGCACCGGCCTGGACGATGCCGGGCTCGCGCGCAAGCTGGCGCTGCTCGAGCGCGCGCTGGCGCGGCATGCCGATGCGGTGGAACCACTCGATGCCTTGGCCGCCCTGGGCGGCTTCGAGATCGCGATGATGGCGGGCGCCTTCCTCGCCGCGGCGTCGCAGCGCATGGTGATCCTCGTCGACGGCTTCATCGCGTCGGCGGCGCTGCTGGTCGCCAGCCGCCTCGATCCCAAGGTGTTGCCGTACTGCGTGTTTTCGCACTGCTCGCACGAGCAGGGCCATCGCGCGCTGCTCGAGCACTTCGGCGCGCGGCCGCTGCTGGCGCTGGACCTGCGGCTGGGCGAGGGCAGCGGCGCCGCGCTGGCGTATCCGCTGGTGGTATCGGCGGTGGCCTTCCTGCGCGAGATGGCGACCTTCGGCGCGGCGGGTGTCAGCACGGCCAGCGCGACCGCGGACGCGAACGACGGCGCCGACGCGTCCGCGCGATAGACTCGCGCCATCCTCTCCGCCATCCGCCCATGACGACGATGCCGACCGAGCCCACGCCCGCGCCGCCGCGGCGGCCGGCCCACCCACTGCTGCACCGCGCCTGCGACGAGCTGCGCTACCTGCTGACCGCGGTCGGCTATTTCACCCGCGTGCCGGTGCCGGCCTGGGTCGGCTTCGCCCCGCACTACCTGCATGCCGCCGCCCGCTATTTCCCGCTGGTCGGCCTGATGGTCGGCGCCATTGGCGCGCTGGCGACGCTGGCCGCGTGGCTGCTGTGGCCGCCCGCGGTCGCGGTGCTGATCGGCATCGGCGCCACGCTGCTGCTGACCGGGGCCTTCCACGAGGACGGCCTGGCCGACTGCGTCGATGCCTTCGGCGGCGGCTACCGGCGCGAGGACGTGCTGCGCATCATGCACGACTCGCGCATCGGTACCTTCGGCGCGCTGGCGCTGGTGCTGGCCCTGCTGCTGAAATGGCAACTGCTGCTGGCGCTCGGCCAGCGCGGCGGGCTGCGCGAATTGCTGCTGGTGCTGGTGGCCGCGCATGCCGCCAGCCGTGCGATGGCGGTCAGCTATCTGGCGACGCTCGACTACGTGCGTCCCGAGGGCAAGGCCAAGCCGGTCGCGCAGCGGCTGTCGCCGCGCGGCCTGGCGCTGGTGCTCGCCTGCGGCGCGCTGCCGCTGATGGCCGTCGCGCCCGGCTTCGGTGTCGCTGCTATCGCCGCCCTCGCGCTGCTGCGGCTGGTTCTTGGGCGCTATTTCGTGCGCCGCATCGGCGGCTATACCGGCGACTGTCTCGGCATGGCGCAGCAGCTCGGCGAACTGCTGATCTATCTGCTGGCGGCGGCATGGATCTGGTCCTGATCCGGCACGCGCATCCCGCGGTCGATGACGGGGTTTGCTATGGCAGGCTCGATCTGCCGCTGGCCGAGCCGATGTCGCCGCCAGCTGATGCGATCCTGAATGCCGCATCGGCGGCGGCTCGCGCCAACGGTGTGCCGCCACCGGCGCGGATCCTCTGTAGCCCCGCGCAGCGCGCTCGCGCTACCGCGCAGCGCATCGCACAGGCCTTCATGACGCAAGCCGGTGGAACGGCGCTGACGATCGACAGCGATGCCCGGCTGCACGAACTCGACTTCGGCGCCTGGGAAGGGCAGCGCTGGGATGCGGTGCCGCGGGAGAGGCTCGATCAGTGGGCGGCAGACCTGATGGACGCCTGCCCGCATGGCGGCGAATCGGCGCGCAGGGCCTACGCCCGCGTGGCCGGGTGGGCCGATTCGCTGCAAGCGTCTCCGTCCGTGCTCGCGCCCGCGTCCGCGTCCGAGCCCGAGCCCGAGCCCGAGCCCGAGCCCGAGCTTGAATCATGCCTGTGGGTGGTCGGCCACGCCGGGCCGATGCGGATGCTTGCCGCGCATTGGCTGGGTCTGCCGCTGTCGGTCACGCTCGACTGGCAACTGGGCTGGGGCGCCAGCTGCGGCTTCCGGCTCGATCCGGGCGCGGCGCGGCCGAGGCGCCTGTTGTGGTGGAACCGTACGGTTGGCTGAGGGCCGACGCCAGCCCTACGCACACGTCGACGCAAAGGGCATCCCGCAAGCATCGCGCTACTGCGCAGGCCGCCGGCTTCGCGCCACCTCCAGCTGGCGACACAGGATCTCCGCCGCATCGATGGCGCGCGGTCCGGCCCGATTGATCAGGTCGCCGTCGATCGTGAACAGGTTGCCGCGCGCCACCGCTGTCAGCTGCTGCCAGCGCTGCCATTGCGCGAAATCCGCCAGCGGCCGGTCCGCCTGCGTCGCGCCCATGCTGGCCGTGATCATCGCCTCGGGATTGCGCGCGAGCACCGCTTCGACCGAAATCGTCGGCACCAGCGGCGTCTCGTCGGCGAACACATTGCGGCCGCCGCACAGCGCCAGCATGTCGCTGACCATGTGCTGGCCGTTCAGCGTCATCAGCGGCTGCTGCCAGACCTGATAGAACACCGACACCGGCGGACGCGCGGCGTGGGCCTTGCCCAGCGCGGCGATGCGCGCGCGCAGGCGTTCGGCCGCGGCATGCGCGGTCGGGCCGGTGCCGAGCAGCACGCCCAGCTTCTCGATGTTGTCGGGCACCGCCATCAAGCGCCGCGGCTCGCTGTGGAACAGCGGCAGGCCCAGCGCGCGCAGCCGTTCGGTCTGCTTCTGCGCGTTGCCATGCCGCCAGACCACGATCAGGTCGGGCTTCAGCGCCGCGATGCGTTCGAGATCGAGCGCCTTGTTGTCGCCCACCCGCGCGATCGCGCGCGCCTCGGGCGGGTAGTCGCTGTAGTTCACGGTGCCGACGATGCGGTCGCCGCCCCCTGCCGCGAACAGCATCTCGGTGACATGCGGGGCCAGCGACACGATGCGGCGCGCCGGCTGCGCCAGCGTGATGGTCTGGCCGGCATCGTCGACGACGGAGACCGCGGCGCGCGCGTCGATGGGCACGGTGGTGGCGAACGCCGTGGCGAGCCATGCGATGGCGGCAACACCGTGGGCGGCAGAACGCAGGGCAATACGCGTGGCTGAAGGTGCAGCGGAACGCGTGGCGGCAAGACGCGTGGCGGCGTGCGGCCGACGTCGGCGGGACAGGAACGGCAACAGGGGCATGTCAGAGCGGAAGAATGGTGGCGAGGGCATCGGCCAGCCGCTGCCAGCAGGCCTCGCGATCGGGCGGCAGGCCGAGGCGCAGGCTCGGGAGCCTGGCGGTATTGTCGGTGGTATCGCTGGGGGACTTGGCCGTGGAATCGCCGGATGAATCCCCGGGGCGACCGCCAGCGAAATCCCCGGCGCGACCGCCGGCGGCCTCCCGCGAAGCCAAGGACGCCCCCGGTGCATCGAACAGCCGGGTCCAGACGCCGGCATGCGCCAGCGCCTGATGCAGCCGCACGGCATCGGCATGCGGCACCCACGCGAACAGCGGCAACGTGACCGGCGCCAGGCCATGCCGCCGCAACAGCGCATCCAGCCGCGCACTGGCCACGCGCAGACGCGCCCGCGTGGCGGCCTGCCAATCGGTATCGCGCAGCGCCAGCCGTGCCACCGCGCGTGCCGGGCCGGACACGGTCCAATGCCCAAGACGCTCGGCCAGCGCCTGCAGCAGCGCCGGTTGCGCCAGCACGAAGCCGCAGCGCACCCCGGCGAGCCCATAGAACTTGCCCAGCGAGCGCAGCACAATCAGGCCGGCACGGTTGCTGTCCGCCGCCAGCGAGCCACCGCCTTCATCGGTAACCCACGCGTCGGCGAAGGCCTCGTCGACCATCAGCGTGCCGCCGCGCGCGGCCAGCGCGGCATGCCAGCCCAGCAGGCGTTCGCGCGGCACGATGCGGCCGGTCGGATTGTTCGGATTGACGACCACCAGATGGTCGAGGCCATCGGCAAGGGCCGGATCCGAGAAGTGAGCCTCGTCCAGCGGCACCACGCGATGGCCGGCGGCGGCAAACGCCGGCGCGTACTCGCTGTAACCGAGCGCGGCGATGCCGACGCGGCCCGGCGGCAGCAGCGCGGGCAGCGTGCGGATCGCGGCCTGCGAACCGGCGACCGGCAGGGCATGCGGCGAGCCGTAGGCGCGGGCGGCGATCTCCGCGAGGCCATCGTCGTCCTGCGGCAGCCGCTGCCAGCAGTCGGCCGGCAACGGCGGCACCGGATAGCCGTCCGGATTGATGCCGGTCGACAGGTCGAGCCAGTCGGCCGGGTCGCGGCCGTAGCGGCGCACCGCGGCCAGCAGATTGCCGCCGTGGCGGATCGGAGGGGGCAGGGAATGCGGGTGGTTCATCGCGACAGCGCCAGCCGTTGGGCGACGATGCCGCAGGCGAGCGTCAGCGCCAGCAGATTGCCGCCGTGGCGGATCGGAGGGGGCAAGGGATGCGGATGGTTCATCGCGACAGCGCCAAACACTGGGCGACGATGCCGTACGCGACGGCCAGGGCCAGCCAAAGCCACAGCGTTCGCCGCACCAGCCGCAGGCTGGCCATGACGTCGGCGGCGCCCGGCGGCTGGCCTTCGCCCAGCGGCGGACGCGCTTCCCACTGGCCGTGGTAGCGGGCCGGACCGCCGAGCGCGACACCGAGGGCACCGGCGCCCGCCGCCATCACGGGGCCGGCGTTCGGACTGGACCACGCCGGGGCCTGCACGCGCCAGCAGCGCAGGGCGCGCGCGGTCGAGCCGAGCAGCGCATAGGACAGCGCGGTCAGCCGCGCGGGAATCAGATTCAGCAGATCGTCGAGGCGGGCCGCGGCCCAGCCGAAATGCAGCAGGCGCTCGGTCCGGTAGCCCCACATCGCATCGAGCGTATTGGCGAGCCGATAGGCGATCGCCGCCGGGGCGCCGCCGATCAGGAACCAGAACAGCGCGCCGAAGATCGCGTCGTTGCCGTTCTCGAGTGCCGATTCGCAGGCCGCGCGGGCCAGTGCGGGCGCATCGGCGTCCGCGGTGTCGCGCGAGACGATGCGCGCGGTCAGCTGGCGTGCTTGCGGCAGGTTCCCGTCGGCCAGTGCGCTGGCGATCGGTTCGATATGCTGGCACAGGCTGCGCGCGCCCAGCGTGGCATACAGGCCCAGCGCATGCAGCAGCCAGCCCAGCCAGGCACCGGCAAGTTCGGTGGCGGCAGCGATCAGCAGCGCGGCCAGCGCCGCGGGTCCGAGCACCAGCACGGACCAGGCCATCAATCCGATGCCACGTTGGCGCCAGCGAGGTCCCGGCCGGTTCAGCGCGCGCTCGGCGGCATTGGCCAGTCGCCCGAAGCCGACCAGCGGATGCCAGCGGCGCGGCTCGCCGAGCCAGCGGTCGAGTCCCGCCCCTGCGAGGGCCGTCAGCGCAATGGCGGCGCCCGGCGCCAGCGGCGCCGCGGGCCACAGCGAACTCACCATGCCGGGTCCGGTCCCTTGATCGCGACCGGCAGGCCGGCGACCAGCAGGCGCACGCGGTCCGCGGCGGCGGCCAGCTTCTGGTTCAGGCGGCCGAGTTCGTCGACGTAGAAGCGGGTGATCGCGCCCATCGGCACCACGCCGAAGCCGATCTCGTTGGAAACCAGGATCACGTGGCCGGGCAGCGTCGGCAGCGCGGCCAGCAGCGCGTCCATCTCCTCGGTGAAGGCCGGCGGCGGCGTGATGACGCCGTGCTCGGGATAGGCACGCTTGTCGAGGAAGATCAGGTTGTTCAGCCAGACCGTCATGCAGTCGACCAGGATGCAGCCCTCGCGGCGGGCATGCGCGTACAGCGCGTCGGCCAGATGCAGCGGCTCCTCGACCAGGTTCCAGTCGGCGGGGCGCCGCGCGCGATGCAGCGCGATGCGCAGCTGCATCTCCTCGTCGGTGTCGTCCGGGTCCTCGCGCGCGGTGGCGATATAGGTCACCGGACCGCCGGTGGCCAGGGCGTGATCGGTGGCCAGCTGCTCGGCGAAGTGGCTCTTGCCGGAGCGCGCGCCACCCAGCACCAGCGTCAGCTCGCGCGGCCCGGGCCTGGGCAGGCCGACGGCCGTCTGGGTGGCCACCGCGATGGCCGCTTCGCCGGTGGGCAGCGCGACGTCGGACGGCGTGTCGGCGGGGCCGGTGCCGGCGTGAGGAGGGGCCTTGGGTTCCATCCGGGTATTGTAGCGGGCGCATCGCGTGCTGCCAGGGCGGATCGGCGCGGGGCTCGGTGTGGTGCGGGGACCGAGGCGAGGGATCGATGCGGCAGATCGATGCGGCAGATCGATGTGGCGGATCGATGCGGCGGATCGATGCGGCGGATCGGTGTGGGGACCGGTACGGCGGTCGGCCCCAGGGCCAGGCGCAGGATGCCGATGGCCGGGCATGGGCCGATGCGATAATCGCCGCGATGCAAGCCTATCCCGATCCGACCGATCCCCCCGAAGCAGCAGGCTCAGCCGACGCCGCCGACCACGCACCGGCCGTCCCCATTCCCTACGCCTCGCTGTTGCGCGGCACGCTGATGATCCAGGGCACGACCTCCGACGCCGGCAAGAGCACCGTGGTCGCGGGCCTGTGCCGGCTGCTGGCGCGTGCCGGGGTACGGGTGGCCCCGTTCAAGCCGCAGAACATGGCGCTGAACAGCGCCGTCACCGCCGACGGCGGCGAGATCGGCCGCGCGCAGGCGTTGCAGGCCCAGGCGGCCGGGCTGGCGCCCCACACCGACATGAACCCCGTGCTGCTCAAGCCGAGCAGCGACACCGGTGCGCAGATCATCATCCATGGCCGCGCCCGGCTGGACCTCGATGCCCGCGCCTATCACGCGTACAAGCCGGTCGCGATGCAGGCCGTGCTGGCCTCGCACCGGCGCCTGCGCGAGGGCTACGACGTGGTGCTGGTCGAAGGCGCGGGCAGCCCGGCCGAGGTCAATCTGCGCGAGCGCGACATCGCCAACATGGGCTTTGCCGAGGCGGTCGATTGCCCGGTGGTGCTGGTCGCCGATATCGACCGCGGCGGCGTGTTCGCGCATCTGGTCGGCACGCTGGACTGCCTGTCGGCCAGCGAGCGCGCGCGCGTCAAGGGCTTCATCATCAATCGCTTCCGCGGCGATATCGGGCTGCTCGAACCGGGGCTGGACTGGCTGCGTGCGCGCACCGGCAAGCCCGTGCTGGGCGTGCTGCCCTATCTGCATGGCCTGCATCTGGATGCCGAGGACGCGGTGGCCGCCACGCAGTCGGCCAAGGATGAGGGCGCGCCGCGCCTGCGCGTGATCGTGCCGGTGCTGCCGCGCATTTCGAACCATACCGATTTCGACGCGCTGCGCGCCCATCCACGCGTGGACCTGCGCTGGATCGGCCCTGGCATGCCGATCCCGCCTGCCGATCTGATCGTGCTGCCGGGCAGCAAGAGCGTGCGCGCCGATCTGGCGTTCCTGCGCCAGCAGGGCTGGGACCGCGCGCTGCTGCGGCATCTGCGCTATGGCGGCAAGGTCGTCGGCATCTGCGGCGGCATGCAGATGCTGGGGCGCCGCATCGAGGATCCGGACGGAAGGGAGGGTGCGCCCGGCGGCAGCGACGGGCTGGGCCTGCTCGACTTCGCCACCGTGCTGGCCGCCGACAAGCAGTTGCGCCAGGCGCGTGGCACGCTGGCCCTGCCGCAGGCGGACGCCAGCGTTGCGGGCTACGAGATCCATCTGGGCGTCACCGAAGGCCCGGCGCTGGCGCGGCCCGCGCTGCGGCTCGACGACGGCCGCGCCGACGGTGCGCTGTCCGACGATGGCCAGGTGCTGGCCACCTATCTGCATGGGCTGTTCGACCATCCGGCGGGCTGTGCAGCGTTGCTGCGCTGGGCCGGTCTGGATGGCGCCGACGGAGTCGACCTGGCCGCGCTGCGCGAAGCATCGCTCGAACGCCTCGCCGATACGATGGCCGCGCATCTGGACCTGAGCGCCTTGCTGGCGCCGCTGCGGCCGGCTGCAAGCTGAGGTCGGCCCGAGGCCTGAAGCGCGCCGCGCGGTGAAGCGGCCACCGACAGGCAAGCCGCGAGCAGAAGCCGGCGGCCGGCTGAGGCCAGCCGCCGGCCGAAGCCACGGGCGCGGTCCGAGCGCGGCGCCGGCATCGCCCAGATCGAGGCGCCGGCCGACGTCCCGCAAGACCGGCCTGCTACACTTGTCGGCTTTGTCAGCCTCGTAGTGCGCGCCGGTATCGGCCGGCCGCGCCATCGTTCCACACCATGGTTACCGGCCGCCTGCGCGTCCTGCTCGTCAAACTCCATCTGTATATCGGCCTGTGGCTCGGCGTGCTGTTCGTGCTGCTGGGCCTGACGGGCACCGTGCTGTCGTGGCGCCACGAGATCGACGCCGCGCTCAATCCCGAGCTGCTGGTGGCCTCCGCGCCGGTGTCGCTGCCGCTGCGTGCCGACGCCGTGCAGGAAGTCGTCGCGAAGCTGAAGGCCGATCCGCAATACGGCAAGCCGAGGATGCTGATGCTGCCGGTGTCGGAGCGCGACGTCTTCATCGCCTGGTATCACGTCAAGGAGCCGGGCAAGGCCGCCCCGGTGCCGGGCCGCTCGCGCCAGGTGATGATCGATCCGGCCACGCTGGCGATCAAGGGCGAACGCGTCTGGGGCGAGCCCGGGCTGTCGCGCCCGTTGCTGATGCCCACGCTCTTCCATCTGCATCACTATCTGCTCGCCGGCGATACCGGCAAGACCGTGGCCGGCGTGGGCGGCATGCTGCTGCTGTTCACGGTGCTGGCCGGCATCGCGCTGTGGTGGCCCAAGCTGAAGGCGCGCGCGATCCTGCAGGCGTTTCGCATCACGCACGGCGGCTCGTGGTGGCGGCTGAACTATTCGCTGCATCGCGCCGGCGGCATCCTGGCCGCGCCGGTGCTGGCGACGATCGCGTTTTCGGGCTGGTATCTGAATCTGCCGAAGTGGGTCACGCCGCTGGTCGGCAGCGTGATGACGGTCACCGCGCCGGCACGGCCGGCGTCCACGCCGCCCTACGAGGGGGCCATGCCGATGGGCACGCAACAGGCCGTGCAGGCGGCGCAGGCGCTGTACCCGAAGGCGATCGTGTCGCGCGTGACCTTCCCGCGCCAGCCGACCGATGTCTACGAGATCCGGCTGCGCCAGCCGGGCGAGGTGCGCCAGGGCAGCGGCGCGACCCGGCTGTGGCTCGATGCCTATACCGGTGCCCGCCTCGGCGTGCGCGATCCGCTCGCCGCGCCGGCCGGTGACACCGTGCTGAACTGGATGTATCCGCTGCATACCGGCGAGGCCTTCGGCATGCCGGGCCGCATCTTCATCTCCGCGTTCGGGCTGACGCCGCTGCTGTTTGCGCTGACCGGCGTGCTGATCTGGTGGAAGCGCCAGCGCGGCCACCGGCGCCATCTGAAGAAGACCGAGCAGCGGCAGGCAGTACGCCGCTGACGCCGTGCAGCGCCCGTGCGATTTCGCCCGGGCGCGGCCGGCAGCAGCCGTGCCGGTCCCTGCGCGGGCGGGACGGGCGCTGACACGGAGTCGGGAAAGCGGGAGCGGAGAAGGCGGGGAAGGCGGGGAAGGCGGGAAAGGCGGGAAGGGGGGCAGGGCCGGCAGGCCTGGCGCCGCCGGCCTTGCCCGCTAGATTTCCAGATTGTCGATCAGGCGCGTGGCGCCGAGCTTGGCGGCGGCCAGCACCACCAGCGGTTCGCCGGCCGCGTATTCATCGCGGCTCGGTGCCTGCAGATTGCTGCGCTTGCGGATCGACACGTAGTCGGGCTTCCAGCCGCGGGCCTTCAGCGCATCGAGCGCCTGCGCCTCGACCGCGGTCAGTTCGAGGCCGCGGCCGGCGTTGGCCAGCACCTGGTCGCGCACCTGATGCAGCGTGCGGTACAGCATCGGCGCCTCGGCCCGCTCGTCCGGCGACAGATAGCGGTTGCGCGACGACAGCGCCAGGCCGTCCTCGGCCCGCACGGTCTCGGCCGGCACGATGTCGATCGGCAGCGCGAACTGGTTTGCCATGCGCCGCACGATCATCAGCTGCTGGTAGTCCTTCTTGCCGAACACCGCGACGCGCGGCTGCGCGCACGAGAACAGCTTCATCACCACCGTGCAGACGCCATTGAAGAAGCCCGGGCGGAACTCGCCCTCCAGGATGTCGCCCAGGTCGTGCGGCGGATCGACGCGGTATTCCTGCGGTTCCGGGTACATGTCGCGCTCGGTGGGCGCGAACAGCACGTAGACGCCTTCCTTCTGCAGCTTCTCGATGTCGTCCTGCAGCGTGCGCGGATACTTGTCGAAATCCTCGTTGGGACCGAACTGCAGCCGATTGACGAAGATCGAGGCCACTACCGGATCGCCATGCTGGCGCGCCAGCCGCATCAGCGACAGATGGCCTTCGTGCAGATTGCCCATGGTCGGGACGAAGGCGATCCGGTTCTGGCCGCGCAACTGGTCGCGCAGCTCGTGAATGGAGGAAATGACTTTCATGGATGCGGTGTACTGCTCGTCAGGAAAAGCGCGCGGCGATGCCGGGGCTATGCGGGGGTATAGGCCAGGCGCACGTAGATCGGCGCATAGGGCTCGGCCTGGGTGATTTCGACCAGGGACTCGCGCGACAGCTCGAGCATCGCGATGAAATTGACCACCACCACCGGCACGCCCTTGCCCGAGCGGATCGCATCCTCGAACAGCTCGGTGAACTCCATGAAGCGGGCATGCTGCAGCCGGCGCAGGATCTGGCTCATGTGCTCGCGCACGGACAGTTCCTCGCGCGAGATCTTGTGGTGCTGGTTCAGCTTGGCGCGCTTGAGCACGTCGGCCCAGGCGGCCTGCAGGTCGGTGGTGTCGACGTCGGGGAAGCGCGGCGCCAGGCTCTGCTCGATGTAGACCTGCGAGCGCAGGAAATCGCGGCCCAGCTGCGGCACCTGATCGAGCTTCTGCGCGGCGAGCTTCATCTGCTCGTATTCGAGCAGCCGGCGCACCAGCTCGGCGCGCGGGTCTTCGGCGTCCTCGTCGCTGTCGGCCTTCTTGACCGGCAGCAGCATGCGCGACTTGATCTCGATCAGCATCGCGGCCATCAGCAGGTATTCGGCCGCCAGCTCCAGATTGCTCTTGCGGATCTGCTCGACATACGCCAGGTACTGGTGCGTGACCTGCGACATCGGGATGTCGAGCACATTGAAGTTCTGCTTGCGAATCAGGTACAGCAGCAGGTCCAGCGGTCCTTCGAACGCTTCGAGGAAGATCTCGAGCGCGTCGGGCGGGATATACAGGTCCTGCGGCAGCTGGAACAGCGGCTCGCCGTACAGGCGCGCGAACGCCATGCCGTCGACCGTGTCCGGCGAGGCGCCCTCGGGCGCCGCGCTGGGCAGCTCGAGCGCGAGCGCGAGCTTGTCCTGTTCGCTATGGTTCATGAGTGGGGCGGTTGCGCACGCATCGCGGCGGTCGGCCGGGGCCGCGGCGCCGGGATGCGTGCCGGCATCAGTCCAGCGAGTAGACGTAGGGCTTCTGCGGGACCCGCGATGCCTCGGCGCGCTGGCGCTCCTCGAGGTCGATCGGGGCCTTGTCCCACAGCAGGGCGCGGCCTTGGCGCTGTTCCGCCTCCAGCGACGGGCGCTCCTGCTTGAGCGCCTTCAGGAACTGGGTGATCTCGGATTCGTACATGGCCATGGCAGGAAAGCTATACAGAATGCTATAGGGGAATGGAAAACTGCCGCGATTCTACCGTATTGCCATGCCGGGGCGGGCTTTGCCGGCCTGGGGCGCTCGGGGTTTGGGGATCGGGCCGTGGGGTGTGGTCAAATAGCGACTTTGTCGGATCGCAACGACGGATGATATTGGACCTCGGGATCATGCGCATCGGATTCCGCCGCCCCCGGGGCAGCGGCGCGGTGGCGTCCGCGCAGGCGTCGCGGTGGTTTGCCCGGCGGTTGGCCGCGCAGCCGGCACCCTCCCTGGCTCCCCACCTGCCTCCCCCGCCGGCTCGCCCGCCGACTCCTCTGCTCGCCCCGCTGCTGGCCCCGCTGCTCGTGCTGCTGTTCGTCCTGCTGCCGGCGCCGGTCCAGGCGGCCTACCGGGTCCAGGTGGAGGCGCCCGAGCCGCTGAAGGACATCCTCGAAGAGCATCTGGACCTGGTCCGCTATCGCGAACGGGCCGACCTGGGCGAGGACCAGATCGCGTACATGATCGAAACGGTTGGCGACCAGGTCCGGGCCTTCGCCGCCACCGAAGGCTGGTTCGATCCGCAGACCACCACCCGTGTCGAGGGCAGCGGCGACAGCCGCGTGATCCACGTGACGGTCGACCCGGGCGCCCGCACGCTGATCCGCCACGTCGATGTCGATGTGCGCGGGCCCGCCGCCACGCGATCGCCCGAGCAGGTCGAGGCGATGCGCAAGAAGTGGGGCCT
The DNA here is from genome assembly GCF_059772245.1 of Cupriavidus sp. R6-3. Lineage (NCBI taxonomy): Bacteria > Pseudomonadati > Pseudomonadota > Betaproteobacteria > Burkholderiales > Burkholderiaceae > Cupriavidus > Cupriavidus sp. R6-3. The sequence continues at coordinate 1,559 of NZ_JCBAJO010000098.1, read as the reverse complement.
GCCGGTCGGCGATCCGTTTCGCCAGTCCGACTGGGACAAGGCCAAGGAAGACGCGCTGGTCGAGCTGCAGAGCAACGCCTACTACGGCGCGAAGCTGGCCGCCTCGCAGGCGCGCATCGAGCCCGAGGAGCGCGCCGCCGATCTGAGCGCGACCTACGACAGCGGCCCGGCCTACCGCATGGGCGCGCTGGTGGTCAGCGGCACGCGGCGCTATCCCGAGCAGATCGTGCGCAACGTCAATCCGCTGTACGTCGGCGAGCCCTATCGCGTCGAGCGGCTGCTGGAGTTGCAGCGGGCGATCCAGAACCAGCCGTACTTCTCCAATGTGCTGGTCGAGCTCGGCGATCCGGTGCCGGACGCCGACGGCAATGGCGACACGGTGACTGCGCCGGTCAATGTGCGGGTGCGCGAGTATCCGGTGCATCGGATCGTCTCCGGCGTCGGCTACAACACCGATACCGGCGCGCAGGTCGAGGGGCGCTACGCGTACTACAACCTGTTCAACCGCGCCTGGATCTTCGATTCGCAGGCCCGCATCGAGCAGAAGCGGCAATACGCCTTCGCCGAGGTGGCGATGCCGCCCGACAGCAAGACCTACCGCAACAGCGTCTACGCCAGCTACGAGCGCACGCTGGATATCGAGAATACCGACACCCGGAGCTGGCGTACCGGCGTGCGCCGCGCCCGCACGCGCGAGCGCTACGACACCGCGCTGTCGCTCGATTTCTTCTACGACGACCTGCAGCCGTACGACCAGCCGCGCCAGCTGAGCAAGGCGCTGGTGCCGCAATACGCGTGGACCCGCCGCGATGTCGACAATCCGGTGTTCCCGCGCCGCGGCAATATCATCAACACCCAGATCGGCGCGGCGGTGGAGGGCTTGCTGACCGACCAGAGCTTCGTCCGCCTGTACGGCCGCATCCGGCAATACATCCCGGTGCGCACCCGCGACCTGATCGTCGCCCGGCTCGAGCTTGGCGCGGACCTGACCAGCGGCAGCGCCGACAAGATTCCCGCCACGCTGCGCTTCCGCGCCGGCGGCACCGATTCGATCCGCGGCTACGGCTTCCAGTCCATCGGCACGCGGCGGGGCACCAGCGTGCTGCCGGCCAAGTACCTGGCCACCACGAGCCTGGAGTACCAGTACTGGTTCAAGCCCGACTGGGGCGCGGCGATCTTCTGGGACGCCGGCACCGCCACCAACAACCTCGACGGCGTGCGCATCTACCACGGCGTCGGCATCGGCGCGCGCTGGCGCAGTCCGGTGGGACCGGTCCAGCTCGACGTGGGCTACGGCATCCAGGAGCGGCAATTCCGCCCGCATATCTCGCTGGGAGTGGCATTCTGATGGCGATGCGTCCTTCGTGCCGGCCGGCAGCGGCGCATGAGGCGATCGTCGGGGGCGCCTGGATCGCTTCGATAGCTCCGGTTGCATCGATGGCTTCGATGCCTCTGATGCTTCTGATGCTTCTGATGCTTCTGATGCTTCTGATGCTTCTGATGCTTCTGATGCCTCCGATGGCGCCGATGGTTTCGGCCGCTGCGATCGTCCCCGTCCC
>NZ_JCBAJO010000097.1:0-16783 GCF_059772245.1 Cupriavidus sp. R6-3 | reverse complement strand
GGCCAGCAGCATCTGCGCCGCGGCTTCCCAGCGCTCGGGCGAGCGGAACAGGCGTGCCGAGATCAGGCCGCTCTGCAGCGCGCCGAAGATCACCATCGCCAGTTCGGCGGCCGGGATCGGCTGGGCCGGTGCGCCTTCGGCACGGGCCTGTTCGATCATGCCGGTCAACAGGCGCTCGTGCAGCAGGAAGAAGTCCTTCAGCACCGCATGAACCGCTTCCGGCAGGCACTCGGTTTCGGTCGCCAGCATGCCGCACATGCAGATCTGGTCCGGATCGAGCTTGCGGCGCCAGCCATTCAGGTAGAGCTCGGCGCGTTCGAGCGGGCTCAGCGCCGGGTCGATATGGCTCAGTTCTTCGGCGATCCGGGCCGTGTATTGCCTGGTCGCTTCCAGCGCCAGGTCTTCCTTGCACGGGAAGTAATAGTGGATGCTGGACGTCTTGACGCCGACCAGGTCGGCGAGGTCGCGATAGCTGAACCCATTGAAACCGCGCCGGCGGATCAAGGCGAAGGTGTGGTCGAGCAGTTGCTCGCGGACGGATTGCGCTTTCATGACGCCACTTTATCTACCAACAGATAGGTTAGCAATGAGGGATAGCCCCGGATTGCCGGCATGCCTGCCGTCAAGCGTCATGCAAGATGCGAGCCATTGCCCGGCATCAAGCGGGCAACACTTGCGCGATCGCCGTGACGAGCCAACCACTTGCTCCGCAGAGCAACAGCCAACCGGACACAATCAGAACACTGTCGCGAATTCCCATGATCGACTCCTGAAAACAAGCCAAGCCGCGGTGCTGGCGGCCCGGCCACGATGAGCGCGCGGCGGGTTGCCCCGCCGCTCCCGTCAGGCGTGGGCGCCGTCGGTGTAGGTGTCCACGCTGCGCGCGCCGTCGGTGTACGAATCGAAGCGGCGCGACGGCGAGGCGGACACGCCGCTGCGATCCAGGCCGGCGCTGCGGAAGCTGTCGGTGAACGGATCGGTTTTGCCGACGCGGGCGCCTTCGGTGAACGGATCGAACTTGCCGGCACGCGCGCCTTCGCTGTAGACGTCGAACTTGCCGGCGCGGGCGCCCTCGCTGTAGACGTCGAACTTGCCCGTGCGCGCGCCCTCGCTGTACGGGTCGAACTTGCCGGTACGCAGTTCGTAGCCGTAGCGATCGGCCGGCACGCCGCCCGCGCTGGCGGCGGCAGCCTGGCCGGCAACGGTAGCGGCGGCGACGGTGGCGATGGCAATCAGGGTCTTGGCGAACTTGGCTTGCATGATGGTTCTCCTGGCTTCGGTGGGCGCGCAGGCAGGTGATAGTCCCTTGATTCCTGCGTCCGCCCTGGCAACGGGTGCATCGGCGCTTTTTCCGGCATCAGTATCTACTCGTAGATAGATAACCTCTGTCAAAAAAATAGCCTCGGCGGCTCGGTAATGCTGGTGGACCAGGAGTCCGTCGATTTCGTCAACGCACTGCGGGTTCCATGTCCTGCATGTTATCTACCGATAGATAGATAGTCAAGGAAAATATTAAGGCTCCCCGGATACGACCCGCATCCCCGAAGCGCCACGTGAAGCCAAGTTCATAAATCGGCGTGCCAAGGTGCGGCACATCGGACAATCTACCCTGCCCCGCCGCGATCCGACAATCCGTCATGGCGCGTGGTTGTGGGCGATCCGCGACGGATGCGGTGCGCCGCACATGGCCGAGGTGCATTGGCGTCTATATTGGATCGCATGGCCTGAGAGGTTTTTCGACCACAAGGATCATCGAATCCAGTACGGGAGGTACACCGCCATGCGTTCGCTTGCATCACTGTTCATTGCGCCCAGCCCGGAAAAGATCGCCGCCAAGGAGTTGCAGGACATGCGGCTCGCGCTGTTCCAGGCCGAGCGGCGCCTGCTGGAGGCGCAGATGCAGGTCGACTACTACCGCGACATGGTCGGCTTCCTGGAAGAGGTCGCCACCGCCGGAGTCGAACAGGTCGTCGACAAACGCCGCGCAAGCGAAGCCGCGGCTGCCGAACAGGCCGATCGGACCGAGGCCGCCGCCTCGCACACCGTGCCCGTTCCGTCGCAGACCGCCACGCAGCCCTCGCGCATCGCGCCTGGCCTGAGCACCGTGCCGATCGTGCCGTCCGCGGCCTGATCCCTTGCTGTCGGCGGCGCGCCCCGCGGCGGGCGCGCGCCGCTTCTGTGCGATACTGCGCAGCCGCGCTGCCCGGCGCCGTTGCATTTGCAAAGCGCGGATGCCGGCGATCCCTGAGGATGCGCACGCCATCCTTGCCGATGCCGTCCAGTCCTTCCCCAGCGCGCCGTCGACCCCGCGCCTTGCCATGACCGAAGCCTTCCACGCCGCTCAATCCGCCGCCGAATCCTCCGCCGACGCCCCGATCGAAATCGAAACCGCGCCGCAGCCACGCTTTGCCGTGATCTGGATGCATGGCCTGGGCGCCGACGGCGGCGATTTCGTGCCGGTGGTGCCAGAACTCGGCCTGCCGTCCGACGCAGCGGTGCGCTTCATCTTCCCGCACGCGCCGCTGATTCCGGTGACCTGCAACGGCGGCTATATCATGCGCGCCTGGTACGACATCGTTTCGCTCAACGATGCGCGCCGCCATGCCGACGAGAGCGGCATCCGCGCGTCGCGCGACACGATCCGCGCGCTGATCGCCCGCGAGAACGCGCGCGGCATCCCGAGTTCGCACATCGTGCTGGCGGGCTTCTCGCAGGGCGGCGCGATGGCGTATCTGGCCGGACTGACCCATCCCGAGCCGCTGGCCGGGATCATCGCGCTGTCCACCTATCTGGCCTCGCCCACGCTGCTCGACGCCGAGGCCGCGCCGGGCAACGCCGCGACGCCGATCTTCGCCGCGCACGGCGCGCAGGACGACGTCGTGCCGCTCGCGCTCGGCACGCAGGCGCGCGACCTGCTGCAGCAACGCGGCTATCCGCTGACGTGGCAGACCTATCCGATGCCGCATTCGGTCTGCCTCGAGGAGATCGCCGACATCGGCGTCTGGCTCGGCCAGCGCCTCGCCGCGGCCGGGGCCGGTTCGGCGGCTTGATGCCGTCCACCATGGCCTGACTGCGCCATTTCCGCTGGGCGGTCGCGTCCGTCGCGTCCGTCGCGTCTGCCCGCACGTGCCAATCCGATTCGTTTCCGATGTCAGCGATTCCCCCGCGTCCCCCTGCTCCCTCCGCTCCCCTGCTCGACTTCGATACGCGCAAGGCGCTGCTGTTCGCGCTGGCCGCCGAACGCCTGTCGGCCTACTACGAGCACGGCAAATGGATGACCGACGCTCAGGCCGCCACGCTGGCCGCCCAATGGCTGTCGCGCTCGCGCCTGCAACTGGCGCTGAGCGAGCGCCGGCTGCTGTCGGAACTGAGCGACCAGCTCGCACGCCAACTGGCGGAAACGCTGTCGCGCTCGGCGGGCCTCTACGCCGCGCATGAAATGATGGAATCGCTGGACCCGAACTATCAGTCTGCCTTCGCGCACGACATGCTCGACGAGTGCGAGCGGCTGCTGCGCGAGAACGGCGTGCAGGACTGAGCGGGCCGCGTTACTGCACGGAAACCACGGGCAGCACGGGCAGCACGGGGTTCAATCGGCGAGCTTGCGCAGCGCCTCGTAGGCGGTGGCCAGATGGTACGGCGTGGTCGAGGGCATCTCGTCGCGCAGCACCGCATCGTCCGGGCCGATGCATTCGTGCCAGCCGCGTGCATGCAGGAAACGGCCGGGGAAGGCGGCCAGCCACTGGGCCAGCGCGGCCCGGCCCTCGCCGTCGCCGCGCAGTGCCAGCGCGCGGGCGTATTCGGTCTGCGCCCAGATGCGCTGGGTCGCATCGATGATGCGTCCGTCCGCGTCGAGCGCCGCGGCTACGCCCTGCGTGCCAGGTGCCACCCCATGCCGCTGCGCGAAGGCACAGCCGCGCGTCAGCGACTCGGCCAGTTCGCACGCGCCGAACACCGACGGCGCCATTGCCAGCAGCGAATACCACTCGAACTGGTGGCCCGGCTCGATCCGGTTGTCGGCCGCGCCCAGCGGCAACTCGGCGATGCAGCCATTCGCCGGATCGACGAAGGTGCGCTGGACTCGCTGCGCGATCTCCCGCAGCCGCTGCGCGTACCACTGGTCCCCGGTGGCCTCGTGCGCGGCCAGATAGGCCTCGGTCAGATGCATCACCGGGTTCTGCAGTACCGCCTCGCGCTCGACGGTGAAGTCGCGCGCCAGCGCGGCGTGGTACAGGCCGTCCGGAATGCCGAATTTCGCCTCGATCAGCGCCACCGTGCCGTCCAGCACGTCGCGGGCATCCGCATTGCCGCTGCGGCGCCAGTACGCGGCGCAGGCGAACACGACGAAGGCGTGCGTGTACAGGTCCTTGCCGGTATCGAGCGGCGCGCCGTCGGCGTCGATGCTGTAGTACCAGCCCCCTTCCGGATCGGCGAACCGGCGGCGCAGCGCGGCGAACAGCGTATCGGCGTGGGCGAGGCCGCCCGGCTGCCGCGAAAACACGTAGAGCTGCCGCGCGCAGGCCATCGCCCGAAAGCGTTGCACCGGCAGCGGGCTGGCATCGCGCCCCGCCAGGGCCTCGTAGGGCAGCCCGATGGATTCGTGCCAGCCGGCGCCGGTCCACAGCGGCAACACGGTGGTGTCGTAGTGCGCCAGCAGCGCGGCGATGCCATCGCCAAGGCCTCGGGCGGTCCCGCCGGAGGGGGTGGCGGAAGCGGCGGAGGAAGCGGCGGAGGAAGTGGCGGAGGAAGCGGCGGCAGAGGAAGAAATGCGGCTCATCGAGGCAGAGGGATCGGCGGCGGGCACGGGCAAGCGCAGAAGATACTGTAAATGCCCACGAAACAAAAGCGGCGTCCTCACTGTGCCACCGGCCCGAAATCCCCGCGTCCAACTGCTAGGATGAATCGAGGTAGCAAGGGGAACCCGCCATGCCGAACACATCCCTGTCCCTGTCGGACCAGCACCGCACCGTGGTGCTGCACGTGATCGAGCTGCAGCCGCAGGCCTACACCTGGCAGATGGTGCTCGAGGAACACTGCGGCAGCGCCGACTGCGACTGCATCATCGAGGCCCACGCCGAGTGGCCCACGCAGGCGGAGGCGCAAGCGGCCGGCTGGGCCGAATGCAACCGGCTGCTGAACGGTCCCCGCATCGCCACGGAGCACTGAGTCCGGGCGCCGGCGCTTGCACGCCGGCCGATATGCACTACCCTGAAGGCGTCGGGCCTTTCGCCCGGCACGGGTCTGCTGCGCGCTCGCAACCTGGCTTGACGGCACCTTGCCGGCAGGGCGCAGACGCCGTCGGCGTCTCACTGGACCCGATCCGACCGACTCTCACCACGACGGGAGAACCCCACTCGCCACCGGCGCCACGGCGCACCGGCAAGAGAGGCTGTTCCGCTCGCAGGGAGACCGCCATGGAAAAGCCAGTGATCAGTCCGCGCCGCTTTGTCGAGATGGTCAATGCGCGGCTGCCGAGCCATCCGCTGTATCGCGAGGGCATGCACGTGTATGCGGTACCGCGCGATGCCGAGCGTCCGCGCAGCCTGGTCTGCGTGGGGCCGAAGGGCACGGTGGGCGTCTGTACCGCGATCGAAACCATCGTGCGCAACGAGTTCGATGTCGAGCCCGACATCCCGCGCGAGTGGCATCACGACATCCCGCCCTGCGCGCCCAACATCCGCCGCGCGCATCTCCCCGCGCAGGCGCGCCAATCCTGAACGGCGGCGGACGAACCCGGCGCCGTTCCTGGCCGGTCCGCGGCCTCAGACCTCCGCCGCTTCCGCCGTCTCGCGCGTTTCCCTGGTGGCCTGGCCCGTCCCGGTATCGTCCTCGGGCGTCAGCTGCATGAAGATCCAGGCCGACGCCGACGTAATCAGCCCCACGCAGACGAAGGTCGCATGGAACGCCGGCAGCGGCCCGGCCTGCGCATGCTCCTGCAAGACGCGGTTGAAGGTCCCCAGCAAGGCGCCGGCGGACGTGACCGCCAGGCTCATCGCCAGCATCTGCACCATCGACAGCAGGCTGTTGCCGCCGCTGGCGCTGGCACCGCCGAGATCCTTCAGCGTGACTGTATTCATCGCGGTGAACTGGATCGAATTGACGGCGCCGAACAGCGCCAGCTGGCACAGCACCAGGGGCAGCGGCAAGGTCGGCGAAATCAGCCCGAACGAGGCGATCACCAGCCCGACCACGAAGGTATTGGTCACCAGCACCCGGCGATAGCCGTGCCGCTCGATCAGGCGGGTCGCCAGCCGCTTGGACAGCATGCCGGCCGCGGTGACGGGCAACATCATCAGGCCCGCGTACAGCGGCGAATAGCCCAGGCACACCTGCAGCGTCAGCGGGATCAGGAACGGCATCGCGCCATTGCCGATGCGCGCGAACAGATTGCCGAGCAGGCCCACGCTGAAGCTGTGGATGCGGAACAGCGTCAGCGGAAACAGCGGCTGCGTGCGCCGCGCCGCGTGCAGGGCATAGGCGGTCAGCGCGGCCAGGCTCGCGATCAGCAGCATCAGCACGGTGGCGTGCTCGAAGCCGAAGTCGGCCAGGCCGTCGAGCGCGAACGAGATCGTCACCATTGCGGTGGCGAGGAAGGCGTAACCGGCGACGTCGAAACGGCCCGTCTCGGGCAGACGGCTGTTCGGCATGTAGCGCAGCGTGGCCAGGCCACCGAGCAGCCCGACCGGCACGTTGATCAGGAAGATCCAGTGCCACGACAGCGCCTGGGTCAACCAGCCGCCCAGCGTCGGCCCGATCAGCGGCCCGATCATGCCGGGAATCGCGACGAAGCTCAGCGCCTGCAGGAACTGCTCGCGCGGAAAAGTCCGCAGCACCGCCAGCCGCCCGACCGGCAGCAGCATCGCGCCGCCGACGCCCTGCACCACGCGCGCCGCGACCAGGAAGGGCAGGCTCTGCGCATAGGCGCACAGCAGCGATCCGAGCACGAACAGCGCGATCGCCAGCTGGAAGATCCGCCGCGTGCCGAAGCGGTCGGCCAGCCAGCCCGACGCCGGGATGATCACGGCCATCGTCAGCGAATACGCGATGATCACGGACTGCATCCGCAGCGGACTTTCGCCGAGGCTGGCCGCCATCGCGGGCAGCGCGGTATTGACGATGGTGCTGTCCAGCGTCTGCATGAAGAAGCCGACCGCGACGACCCACAACATCACCTTGCGCGTGCGCGCGTCGCTGTCCGGGGTGGGCGTCATGCGGCTGTCAATCCATGGAGACAAATCAATACGGCACGATACGCCACATCATCGCGATACGACAAGACCGGGAGCCGGCCCGTTCGGACGCATGGGTCCCGGCGCATCGGTCTGGCCGCATCGGTCTGGCCGCATAGGTCTGGCCGCATCGGTCTGGCCGCATAGGTCGGGCTGCATAGGTCGGGCTGCATAGGCTCTGGCGCGTAGGACGCGGACCGATGCCGCCCGCCTTCATCGCTGCCTAGACTGGCCGATAACTGGCCAAACACCTGGCCCGACGGCATCCCGAGGAGGCAGACATGAACAAGGCTCGCATGACCACGCTGGCCACGCTCGCCGGCGTCGCCAGCGTCGGTGCGGCACTGCTGCTGGCCGCGCGCTCGCGCGAACCCGTGCGCAATCCGCATGTGCCCGAGCCGGACAAGGACGTGGAACTGGACCCCTACCTGGGCCGCTGGTACGAGATGGCGCGCTACGACAACCACTTCGAGCAGGGCGCCGACGCGGTCACCGCGGAGTACAGCCTGCGGCCGGACGGGCTGATCGACATCGTCAACCGCGCCGGCCGCGACGCGACCGGCAAGCCCCGCATCTCGCGCGGCAAGGCGCGCGTCGTGCCGGACAGCCGCAACGCCAAGTTCAAGGTGTCGTTCTTCGGACCGTTCTACGTCGGCGACTACTGGATCCTGGACCACGCCGAGGACTACAGCTGGTCGATCGTGGGCGAGCCGTCAGGGCGCTACCTGTGGATCCTGACGCGGGCGCGCGATCCCGAGCCGGCGCTGCGCTCGCAATTGCTGCATCGGGTCGCGGAGCTGGGCTACGGCGTCGACGCGCTGCGCATGACCGAACACGCAATACTGCAGGAGGCGCCGGCGCCCGCCGCGCCGGCCTGAGGAGGCCGGGCCGCCGAAGCGGCCAAGGCGGATGATGTCCCTCAAGCCGGTACGGCAAGGCCCGGCCCCGGCTCAGTGCCAGTGGCGATGATCGCGCCAGCGCGCCTCGCGATAGCCGTCGTGGCGGTGCCAGCCGCGCGCATAGCCATACGGCGGGCCGTAACGGACGGGCGCGGGAGCGACCACCACCGGGCGCGGCGCCACCACCACGGGCGCGGGGGCGTAGGCCACCGGGGCCGGCGCATAGACGGGCGCCGGGGCATAGACCGGAGCCGGCCGGTAGACCGGTGCCGGCGCCACCACCACGCCGGGCACGCCGACGCCGATATGGATGTCCACCCCGGCATGCGCCGCGGCGCTGGCTGCCAGCATGGCACCGCCCACAGCGACCATTGCGAGAATCCGTTTCATGGTTGTCCCCCTGAGGAGCCGTTGAACATGGCCGTACTGTATGCGGCGGCGCCGTAATATTGGCCGCGCGAACTGTTGCATTTGTGACGCTGTATTACGGCTGCAGGCGCGTCCCCGCGGCCCCCGAGGGGTCCTGAGGGCCTCGTGCCCGTCTCGCAGGGGCCGCGCAGGCCCGCCGACTCTTGCGAGATCGGCAAGAAAGCGGAAAAGGCTTCGGCACATTGCCGGCAAGGCGAGAACAAACCCGGCATTCGCATCGTCAAACTGCTATCCCCGTCACAGGAGAACATCGATGAAGACACTGACTCTTGCATCCGAATCGTCCTGCCCTGGCCATTCCGGCCGTTTCGATCCTCCCCGCCAGTCTCGTCTTTCCCGCCGCCTTGCCGGGCTCGGCGCCGCCGCGCTCGGTGCGCTGGCCCTGAGCGTCCCGGCCCTGGCCGCGGACCTGACGCCGCAGACCGCGGGGCCCTTTACCTATGTGTGCGGCGGCGTCGCCGAAGACGAGCAACAAGCGATGCGCGCCGAGGCCCGCAACTACGACATGGGCCTGCTGATGACCGAAGGCCCGCGCGGCGAATATCTGTCCGATGTCGATATCACGCTGTCGCGCGGCGGCAAGCAGGTCGCGAACTTCCGCTCCACCGGACCGCGCTGCCTGATCAAGGGTCCGAAGGGCACCTACCAGGTCACCGCGGACTATCAGGGCAACACCAAGCGCACCACGCTGAGCGCGGGCCAGCGCAACAAGCAGCTGCGCTGGTAAGTCCCTGGGTTGGCAAGTGAGTTGGTAAGTCACTGCTTCGGTAAGCCCGCCCACATCCAGCGTTGATCGTGAGCGTTGATTGTCGATCGGCGGCCTGCGGGCCGCCGATGCATTTGCGCGCCCGCCCGGTCTCGGCCATCAGCGCAGATACCCCGCCCCACGGAACCACTCCACCGCATCGCGCAGCCCTTCCCGATACGGCCGCGGCCGGTAGTCCAGTTCCGCGCGCGCCTTGTCCGAGCTGAAGTACATGCGGTAGCGCGACATCGCCAGCCCGTCCACCGTCAGCAGCGGCTCGGTGCCGCGCCGCCGCGCGATCGCCTCGGACAGATACGCGAGCGGGATCAGCGGCCAGCGCGGCAGCGGCACCAGCGGGCCGCGGCGGCCGGTCAGCTCGGCGATATCGCGCAGCATCTGCCGCAGCGGCACGTCCTCGCCGCCGAGGATATAGCGCTCGCCGATGCGTCCGCGTTCAAGCGCGAGCCAATGCCCTTCCGCCACATCGTCGACATGCGCGAGATTGAGCCCGGTATCGACGAAGGCGGGAATGCGCCCGCTGGCCGCTTCGACAATCACCCGGCCGGTCGGCGTCGGCCGGATGTCGCGCGGCCCGATCGGGGTCGAAGGCTGGACGATCACGGCCGGCAGGCCCGCGGCGATCTCGCGCTCGACGGCGCGCTCGGCCAGCACCTTGCTGCGCTTGTAGGCCCCGATCGCCTGCTGCGGCGACAGCGTGGCAGTCTCGGTGACCGGCGCGGTCGCGCCCTGCACGCGCAGCGTGGCGACGCTGCTGGTATAGACGACCTTCTCGACGCCGCAGCGCCGGGCCGCGCCCATCATGGTCTCGGCACCGACCACATTGGTGCGGACGATGGCCTCGGGCTCGGGCGCCCACAGCCGGTAGTCGGCCGCCACATGGAACAGATAGCGGACCCCGCGCATCGCGCGCTCGACCGCCTTCGGATCGCACATATCGCCTTCGACGATACGCACCGGCAGGCCCTCCAGATTGCCCCGCGGGCTGCCGGCGCGGACCAGCACGCGCACGCGCCAGCCGCGCGCGAGTCCTTGCCGTGCCACCGCGGAGCCGAGAAAGCCCGATGCCCCGGTGACCAGAATGTCGTCGTCGATGCTTTCCATCGGCTCTCCATGGTGCTGTCCTGCGCGCTGTCTTTTCGCACGGTCTGTCGCGCGGTGCTTCGTCCGGCGGGACTGCCTGGGTGTGCCAGACCTGCGCCGAACCTGCTTCCAACTGTGCCGGACGTGTGTCGGACGCGTGCCGGACCTCCGCCGGACCTCCGCCGGACCTGCCCCGGGCCGGCCGGGCAAAGCCGCCGACGCGGGTATATAGTAACCACCGTGCGACGGGAAGCGCTTCCCGCACACCGGACAAGGCGCCGGCTCCACGGCGGCTTGCCGGCAACGCTGCGTCAAGACCCGGCGTCAAGGCCCGGCGTCAAGGGCCCGGTGTCAAGGGCCCGGTGTCAAGGCGCGGTGTCCAGGTTGTATTGCCAGGGGGAACGTCTCCATGCGGGTGATTCTGGCTCAGCCGCGCGGCTTCTGCGCGGGCGTGGTAAGAGCGATCGAGATCGTCGATCGCGCGCTGGTCAAGCACGGCGCGCCGGTCTACGTACGCCACGAAATCGTCCACAACCGCCATGTGGTCGACACCCTGCGCGACAAGGGCGCGCGTTTCGTCGAGGAACTCGACGAGGTGCCGGCCGACGCGGTCACGATCTTCAGCGCGCACGGCGTCGCGCGCAGCGTCGAGCGGGAAGCCCAAGCGCGCCAGCTGCATGCGATCGACGCGACCTGCCCGCTCGTCATCAAGGTCCATAACCAGGGCAGGCAATACGCGGCCAGCGGCCGCATCGTCATCCTGATCGGCCATGCCGGCCATCCCGAGGTAGTCGGCACGATGGGCCAGATCCCCGGCCGCGTGATCCTCGTGCAGAACGAGGCCGAGGTCGCGCAGCTCGATCTGGCCGCCGGCACGCCGCTTGCCTATGTCACGCAGACCACGCTGAGCGTCGACGATACACGCGGCATCATCGCCGCGCTGGAACGGCGCTTCCACGATCTGGTCGGACCCGATACGCGCGACATCTGCTATGCCACGCAGAATCGCCAGAGCGCGGTGCGCGAGCTGGCCACGCAGGTCGACGTGCTGCTGGTGATCGGCGCGCCCAACAGTTCGAATTCCAACCGCCTGCGCGAGATCGGTACCGAGAGCGGCGTGCCGTCGTTTCTGATCGCCGATGGCAGCGAGCTCGACCCGGCCTGGGTGCGCGATGCCGCCGTGGTCGGCATCACGGCCGGGGCGTCCGCGCCCGAAGCGATGGTCGAGGACGTGCTGGCCGCGCTGCGCCGGCTGGGGCCGGTCGAAGTCAGCACGATGACAGGCCGCGAGGAAACCGCGCAATTCCGTCTGCCCGCCGAGCTGGCCGGCGTCACCGTGGCCTGAAGCCGCCGGGCGAAGCGCGATCCCGCCCAGGCATCCATCCACCCACATCGAAGGAGGAAGCGCGCCTTGGCCATCCCCCTGCTCCAGGTTGCCCGCGTGGGCGCCTATGTGGTCCGCCAGCGGCTGGCCGGCCGCCAGCGCTATCCGCTCGCGCTGATGCTCGAGCCGCTGTTCCGCTGCAATCTGGCCTGCGCCGGCTGCGGCAAGATCGACTATCCCGAACCCATCCTGAACCAGCGCCTGTCGCTCGACGAGTGCCTGGCGGCGGTCGACGAATGCGGGGCGCCGGTGGTCTCGATCGCCGGCGGCGAGCCGCTGCTGCACAAGGAGATGCCGGCCATCGTCGAAGGCATCGTCGCGCGCCGCAAGTTCGTCTACCTGTGCACCAACGCGCTGCTGATGGAGAAGAAGCTCGACGCCTACCGGCCGAGCCCCTACTTCGTCTGGTCCGTGCATCTGGACGGCGATCCCGAGATGCACGACCGCGCGGTCTGCCAGCCCGGCGTCTACGCGCGCGCGGTGGCCGCGATCCGCGCCGCCAAGCAGCGCGGCTTTCGCGTCAACATCAACTGCACGCTGTTCAACGATGCCGACCCGGAGCGCGTGGCCCGTTTCTTCGACTCGGTCAAGGCGATGGGCGTGGACGGCATCACCGTCTCGCCCGGCTATGCCTACGAGCGCGCGCCCGACCAGCAGCACTTCCTGCATCGTGGCAAGACGCGCCAGTTGTTCCGCGACATCCTCGCGCGCGGCCGGCGCGGGCGGCAGTGGGCCTTCAGCCAGTCGACGCTGTTCCTCGATTTTCTTGCAGGCAACCAGACCTACCGCTGCACGCCCTGGGGCAATCCGGCGCGCACGGTATTCGGCTGGCAGCGTCCGTGCTATCTGCTCGGCGAAGGCTATGCGGCGACGTTTCGCGAGCTGATGGAGGACACCGACTGGGACGCTTATGGCACCGGCAACTACGAGAAATGCGCCAACTGCATGGTGCACAGCGGCTATGAGGCCACCGCGGTGGCCGATACCGTCGCGCATCCGCTGAAGGCGATGCGCGTCGCGCTGCGCGGCGTGCGCACCGACGGCCCGATGGCGCCCGATATTGCGCTGGACGGCCAGCGGCCGGCCGAGTACGTGTTCTCGCGCCATGTCGAGATCAAGCTCGAGCAGATCCGGCGCCGCGCCGCCGGCCCGGCCGATTCCACCGCCGATTCCACCGCCGATTCCACCGCCGATTCTGCGGATTCTGCTGCGAATTCTGCGGATTCCGCCGGTTCGGCCGACGCCCCCGACACCGCCGGTTCCATCCACGCCCCGAAGCCGGACCGGCGGGCCACGGCGCTGCATTGAACGCGCATGGACTGGGTCAGACTGGCCGGCGGCGTCCTGACCGTGCTGGCATCGGGCTATGCGGCGGCGGCCTGGTGGGCCAGCCGCCGTCCCCTGCCCGCACCCGCCGTACAAGGCGATGACGGCCTCGCACCGGTGACGGTACTCAAGCCGCTGTGCGGCGACGAGCCGCGCCTGTACCGCAATCTCGCCAGCTTCTGCCGGCAGCGCCATCCCTGCTTCCAGCTGGTGTTCGGCGTGTGGGAGCCCGACGATGCGGCGCTGGCCGTGGTCGAGCGTTTGCGTCGGGCGTTCCCCGGCTGCGATATCGCCGTGGCGATCGGCGCGCATCGGACCGCGCCGGCGCTGCCGACCGTCAACCCGAAGGTCGCCAGCCTGCTGGCGATGCTGCCGCTGGCGCGCCACGAGCGGCTGGTGATCGCGGACAGCGATATCGCGGTGCGTGCCGACTATCTGCGGCGCGTCACGGCGCCGCTGGCCGACCCGCGCGTCGGCATCGTGACCTGCCTGTATCGCGGCCGGCCGCTGTGGGGCATCTGGGCGCGGCTGGGGGCGCAATTCATCGACGAGTGGTTCGTTCCCGCGGTGCGCGTCGCGCATGCGGGAGGCAGCCAGCGCTTCGGCTTCGGCGCGACCATCGCGTTGCGGCGCGAGGCGCTGCTGCGGATCGGCGGCTTCGCGGCCCTGGCCGACCGGCTCGCCGACGACTACTGGCTCGGCGAGCTGACCCGCCGGCAAGGGCTGCGCACCGTGCTGTCCGAGGTCGTGGTCGGCACCGATATCGCGGAAACCACGCCGCGCGCGCTGTGGTCTCACGAACTGCGCTGGCTGCGTACGCTGCGCGCGCTCGATCCCGCCGGCTTCGCCCTGGTCTTCCTGACCTTTACCTGGCCGATGCTGGTGATCGGGCTGCTGCTGGCGTCCTCGCGCGCGCTCGCTCTCGTGGCGGTGCTCGGGGCGATGGCCCGGACGCTGCGTTGCCGCGATGCGGGCGCGGCGCTGCGCGCGCCCTTGCGCGATACGCTGCTGCTGCTCGAATGGACGGTGGCGATGGCCGGCCGGCAGGTGCGCTGGCGCGGTACGCGCCTTGCCATCCAATGGACGCGCGATGGGGTCGCGAGCGCGGCAGTCGGCGCAAGCCCGCCCCGCTCCCACGATCGCGCCGACATGCAGCCCCCTTCCGTCTCCCGGAGGACCCGATGAAGACCCTGTTCCTGCAAGCGCCCTCCTTCGACGGCTTCGACGGTGGCGCCGGCTCGCGCTATCAGGCCAGGCGCGAGATCCGCTCGTTCTGGTATCCGACCTGGCTGGCGCAACCGGCGGCGCTGGTACCCGGCAGCCGCCTGCTCGATGCGCCGGCCGACGGCTTGAGCCTCGAACAGACGCTGGCCATCGCCAGCGAATACGAACTGGTGATCGTGCATACCAGCACGCCGTCGTTCCCGGCCGACGTGCGTTTCGCGCAGGCGCTGAAGGCCAGCTATCCGACCATCCGGCTCGGCATGGTCGGCGCCAAGGCCGCGGTCGATCCCGGCGGCACGCTGGCCGCCAGCGAGGCGATCGACTTCGTCTGCCGCGAGGAATTCGACTACACGTGCCGCGACGTCGCCGCCGGCATCCCGCTGCCGCGGATCGCCGGGCTCAGCTACCGGGCGGCCGACGGCACCATCGAACACAACCCGCCGCGGCCGATGATCGAGGACATGGACGCGCTGCCCTTCGTCGCCCCGGTCTACCGGCGCGACCTGAACATTCGCAACTACTTCATCGGCTATCTGCTGCACCCCTATGTATCGATCTACACCGGCCGCGGCTGCCGCTCGCGCTGCACGTTCTGCCTGTGGCCGCAGACGGTCGGCGGCCATCGCTACCGCGTGCGCTCGCCGGAGAACGTGCTGGCCGAGGTCGAATGGATCCGCCGCAATATGCCGGAGGTGCGCGAGATCATGTTCGACGACGACACCTTCACCGACTTCAAGCCGCGCGTGGAGGAGATCGCGCGCGGGCTCGGCAAGCTGGGCGTGACATGGTCGTGCAATGCCAAGGCCAACGTCCCCTACAGCACGCTGAAGATCATGAAGGACAACGGCCTGCGCCTGCTGCTGGTCGGCTATGAATCGGGCGACGACCAGATCCTGCTGAACATCAGGAAGGGCCTGCGCACCGATATCGCGCGGCGCTTCACCGAGGACTGCCGCAAGCTCGGCATCACGATCCACGGCACCTTCATCCTCGGCCTGCCGGGCGAGACGCGCGAGACCATCGAGAAGACCATCGCCTTCGCGCAGGAGATCAATCCGCATACGATCCAGGTCTCGCTGGCCGCGCCCTACCCCGGCACCGCGCTGTACCGGCAGGCGCTCGACAACGGCTGGCTGGCCGACGACAAGGTGATCCCGCTGGTCAACGACCGCGGCGTGCAGCTGGCGGCGATCAGTTACCCGCATCTGTCGCGCGACGAGATCTATCACGGCGTCGAGACCTTCTACCGCCGCTTCTACTTCCGGCCGTCCAAGATCTGGGAGATCACCCGCGAAATGATGGGCAGCTGGGAAATGACGCGGCGCCGGCTGCGCGAAGGCGTCGAATTCTTCCGCTTCCTGCATACCCACGAGGCGTGATCCTGCCGATCCCGACCACCACCGCGACCGTCAACGCGACCACCAAGGCGACCGCTGACGCGACCACGGCCGCAGGGCCGGCGACGGGCCGTACGCGGCCACGCGCGCTGATCGTGACCGCCGACGACTTCGGCCTGCATCCGGCCGTCAACGAGGGAGTCGAGCTGGCTCACCGGCATGGCGTGCTCGACGCCGCCAGCCTGATGGTCGGCGCACCGGCCGCCGCCGATGCGGTATCGCGCGCGCACCGGCTGCCGCGGCTGCGCGTGGGCCTGCATCTGGTGCTGGCCGACGGTCCGTCGGTGCTGCCGCCGGCCGCCATTCCCGACCTCGTCGACGCCGAGGGCCGCTTCGGCTCGGCGATGGCGCGCGACGGCCTGCGCTTCTTCCTGTCCGATGCGGTGCGCCGCCAGCTGGCCGCGGAGATCCGCGCGCAGTTCGCCGCCTTCGCCGCGACCGGCCTGGCACTCGATCACGTCAATACGCACAAGCATTTCCATCTGCATCCGACCGTGCTGTCGCTGATCCTCGCGATCGGCCGCGATTACGGCCTGCGCGCGATGCGGCTGCCGCGGGAGACGGGCGCGCCATGGTGGCTGCGCCCGTGGCTCGCGCTGCTGCGCCGGCGCCTCGATGCCGCCGGCATCGCCCACAACGACCATGTGATCGGCATCGCCCGCAGCGGCGCGATGGACGAGGACGCCGTGCTGGCCGCCTTGCGCACGCTGCCGCCCGGCGTGGTCGAGCTCTATCTGCATCCGGCGACGGAATCCGGCGAACGGATCGCGCCGTCGATGCGCGGCTACCGCCATGCCGACGAACTGGCCGCGCTGCTGTCGCCGCGCGTACGCACCGCGCTGGAGCAGGTGGCGCCGCGGCGCGGCGGCTTCGCCGATCAGTTGCCCGCGCGCATCGGCGACGACGGCTCCTGTGCCTCGCCGGGGTGGCGGCGATGAAGCGGCTCGGACTGCTGGCCGGCCTGATCGGGCTGATCGCGCTGGGCGCGCTGATCGTGCATCAGGGCGTGGGACAGATCGCCAACACCGTCGCCCGCGCCGGCTGGCCGC
>NZ_JCBAJO010000096.1:0-16921 GCF_059772245.1 Cupriavidus sp. R6-3 | reverse complement strand
GTGGTCTGGCATTCGTCCGCCAGGCGCTGGCCGTGGTTGCGGTCGAACAGCATGGCCTTGCTGGGGATCACCACCAGGTCCAGGCCCGATTGCGGGTCGAAATAGCGGTCGGCGCCGGTCACCGTGGCCTGGCGGGGCAGGCGGTGGTTACGGCCATCCCAGTGCACGGTGATCACTTCGTCGCGCAGCATGTTGCCGGCGACGTACAGCGACTTGCCCAGTTCGCACTGCCACTTCTCGCCTTCCGGCACCACCGGGGCCGCGGCCGCGGTCTTGGTCGTGCCTTTCTTGCTGCTGGCCTTGGCCTTCGGTTTGGCGGCGCTCTTCTTGGCCGTGCTGGCCTTCTTGGCGGTTTCCTGGGCGATGGCGGCGCTTCCGGCCGACAGCGTGAAGACGCCGAGGCAGGCGGCGAGCAGGAGGTGTTTCATCGGATACTTCCTCGAGATGGATAGGTGGATGCGGAAATTGCAGGTCTCAATCTGAAATTGGATCTGGATCTGCGGATTCTGCGCTGTCGCGCTTATTGGTCTTGGGTCTTGGGTCCTGAGTCCCGTGTCCCTGGTCCTGGATACGGGTCCCGGATCTTGGTCCTGGCCTTGCGGCCTGCCGGTCTGCCGGGTTCACGCCAAACGCGGCGCCGCTATTCTCGCCGATTTGCCGAACCGCCGGCGCACCGTCATTGGCGATGCCCCCGGCGCCGGCCTAGCCGAAAAACAGTTCCGTCACATTGGCCGGCAGCGTGGCGCCGGTCGCATGGGCGCGCTGCAGCAGCGCCCAGTAGTAGCGGTAGCTGGCGCGGTCGTGCAGCTCGCCCTGGTGCCGGATCGGCGCCCAGTTGTTCTCGTGCGCGGCCAGCAGGATCGCGCTGGCCAGGCCGATCTCCTCGTCGCCCGGCTGGAAGGCCCGCACGATCGGCGCGATCTGCGCCGGATGGATGCTCCATTTGCGCAGGAAGCCGAGCTCGGCGCGAGCGCGGCGCGCGTCGTCGCCGGCGCGCTCCGGGTTCTGGATATCGGTGCTGACGTTGTGCGAGGGCACCTTGCCGTGGCGATGGCAGGCCGCCGAGATCTCCAGCATGGCGCGGCGCACCAGCGGATGCTCGAACTGCTGCGGCGAGCGCATCGCCTCGCCGGGAATCGCGCCGTGATGCGCCGACACGAAATCCATCAGGCCGAAGCTCAGGCATTCGACCTGCACCAGCGAGGCGATGCGGAATACCTGCTCGAGCGCGGCGTGGGTTTCGATCAGCACGTGGATCGGGATATGGCGGGCGATTCCGGCCGCGCGCGCGGCCTGGTTGACGCGGTCGGTCACGCGGGCGACTTCGACCACGTCGGTGACCTTGGGCACCGTCACATAGGCCAGCCGCGCGCCGGCGCCGGCGACCAGGATATCGACGTCGTCGCCCCAGCTCGGATGCGCGGGATCGTGGATGCGCACGCCGACGCGGTTGTACAGGTTCAGCGGGCCGTTGATCAGCTGCGCGCACAGCTGCGCATGCTCGCGCTCGCTGCCGACCGCGGCGCCGTCCTCGCAATCGAGCGTCAGGTCGAATACCGGGCCGAGCTCCTGCTGCAGCGCCAGCGATTTGCGCATCAGCTTCTCGCTGCCGGCATAGTGGTCGCAGACCGGCAACTGGACCGGTACGGCTTCGCCCTGGAACAAGACTTCGGATGGATGCACGTCGTCTTCGTCTCTAACGGTGGGAGAGGGAATCGGGAAAATTCGGGAAGCGGGGCTGGCTTGCCCGGCCGCATCGCGGCACATCGGGGCAAGGACGGCAAACGCCGGAACAACCCGTTTACAGCGAAGGCGGCGCGGCCGGTATCGGACGTACGCCTACGCGGGGACCAACAAAAAACCGGGGCCCGCTTCGATGATTCGTTGCGGTGCCCCGGTTTCGCATGCGGCGAAGGGAAGGGTATCAGCCCAGCAGGTGCTGCACGCCGGCGCGTTCCTCTTCCAGTTCCTTCAGCGTGATGTTGATCTTTTCCTGGCTGTAGGCGTCGATCTCCAGGCCCTTGACCAGTTCGTACTTGCCGTTGGCGGTGGTGACCGGGAAGCCGAACATCACGTCCTGCGGAATGCCGTACGAGCCGTCCGACGGGATGCCCATCGTGACCCACTTGCCGTTCGAGCCCAGCACCCAGTCACGCACGTGGTCGATCGCCGCATTGGCGGCCGAGGCGGCCGACGACAGGCCGCGCGCCTCGATGATGGCGGCGCCGCGCTTGCCGACGGTCGGCAGGAACACGTCGTTGTTCCAGGCGTGGTCGTTGATCAGGTCCTTGACGCTCTGGCCGTCGACGGTCGCGTAGCGGTAGTCGGCGTACATGGTCGGGCTGTGGTTGCCCCAGACGAACAGCTTCTCGATAGACGACACCGGCTTGCCGGTCTTGGCGGCGATCTGCGACAGCGCGCGGTTGTGGTCCAGGCGCAGCATCGCGGTGAAGTTTTCCTTCGGCAGGTTCGGTGCCGACTTCATCGCGATATAGGCGTTGGTGTTGGCCGGGTTGCCGACCACCAGCACCTTGACGTTGCGGCTGGCGACTTCGTCCAGCGCCTTGCCCTGCACCGTGAAGATCTGCGCATTGGCTTCGAGCAGGTCCTTGCGCTCCATGCCCTTGCTGCGCGGACGGGCGCCGACCAGCAGCGCGACGTCGGCGTCCTTGAACGCGACCTTGGGATCGTCGGTGATCACCACGCCGGCCAGCAGCGGGAACGCGCAGTCTTCCAGCTCCATCACGACGCCCTTGACGGCGTTCTGGGCCTGCGGCAGGTCCAGCAGCTGCAGGATGACCGGCTGGTCTTTGCCGAGCATGTCGCCGTTGGCGATGCGGAACAGCAGGGAGTAGCCGATCTGGCCAGCGGCGCCGGTCACTGCGACGCGCATGGGGGCTTTAGCCATCTGTAAGTCTCCAAACGAAGAAAGGGAAACCGGCCGGTGCGGCACGAGGCGCGGCGCGTGATTGTCGCGCCATTGCGCCGGGGCACACCGGGAGCGAGGTTGTCGCCACGGGCGGCGGCGCACCGTCCGGCGCCGCGCTCGGCAGGGCGGGCGGAGGTGCCGCGGCGGGTCGCGGATGACGACAAGGCGTAAGTCTACTGCGAAGCCGGGGACCGCATCCAGCCGTATTCCGGCCGAGGCGGGCGGCGAACCGCACCACAGCGCACCCGGGGACGCGCATCCGTGGGCGGACCGCGGGCGCACGACAGGGCGCGAGTGTAGGCGCCGTGGCATGGACTGTCAATTCATATGTCTTATATAAGACATAAGACATTTGATGCAGTGCTGGACGCGCTTTGCCGATCTGTGGTGAAATCCGCCTATGTCCACGTTGCCCACGTCCCTCGCCGCCGCCGCCGTGACGGCCGCGCAAGATGGCGCCGCCACGCCCGGCGCCGGGACGTCGGCGTCCACGCCCGCCAGCGCACCGGCCGCTTCCAGCGCCGCCTCCAGTGCCGCGGCCGTCCCTCCGGCCACTGCCTCCGCCGCTTCCCAGGCCGCTTCCCAGGCGGTTTCCCCGACCTTCAGCCCGCTTTACCAGCAGATCAAGTCGCTGATCCTGCAGAGCCTGCAGTCCGGCGAGTGGAAGCCGGGCGAGATGATCCCCAGCGAGATGGAGCTGGCGGCCCGCTACAAGGTCAGCCAGGGCACGGTCCGCAAGGCGATCGACGAGCTCGCGGCGGAGAACCTGGTCGCGCGCCGGCAGGGCAAGGGCACCTTCGTGACGACCCATCACGAGGACGTGGTCAAGTTCCGATTCCTGCGGCTGGTCCCCGACGAGGGCGAGCCGCATTACGGCGCCAGCCGGGTGCTCGAATGCAAGCGCCTGCGGGCGCCGGCCGAGATCGCGCGGCTGCTCGACATCCGCACCGGCGACAGCGTGGTGCAGATCCGCCGCGTGCTGTTCTTCTCCGGCGAAGCCACCGTGCTCGACGACATCTGGCTGCTGGGCGCGAACTTCAAGGGCCTGACGGCGGAGAAGCTGACCGAGTGGAAAGGGCCGATGTACGCGCTGTTCGAGGCCGAGTACGGCACGCGCATGGTGCGCGCCACCGAGAAGATCCGCGCCGTCAGCGCCGACGAGACCGCCGCGGCGCTGCTGTCGGTCGAACCCGGTTCGCCGCTGCTGTCGGTGGAGCGGGTCTCGTTCACCTATGGCGACCGTCCCGTCGAAGTACGGCGCGGGCTGTATGTGACCACGCGGCACTATTACCAGAACGATCTGAGCTGAACGGCCCCGCGCACCCACGCGCGAGAGAACGCACGACGCGGGCGATTGTTGCGCGCCTTGTCGTCAACGGCGGCCGGCATTGCGCAGGGCGATCGGAATGCGCGGCGAGGGGTGGTGGAGAGCGCCGCGGCTGCGTGTCGCGTGGCGTGTTGAATGCGCGTTCAATGCGTGATGCGAGCGCGTGGCATGCGTGACGGCGGCGCGAAATCCGGCACCGCGAGATTCGTTGCGCAATGGCGTTGCGCGCGATTGTCGCGGCCGCCATGTTGGTGTGCGATAGTCGAAAATTATTGGTGCGCCGCGCAACAAAGGCGCTAAAATCACGTGGATTTGCACATTGTGCATTCGGCTCTTTCGTTTTTTTATCGCTAATGGGGTCTCGCATGGCTGAAGCCGTCAAACAAGCCAGGCCGGAGTTCCGGAATATCGGTATCGGGCAACTCGCACGCTACCGGTTGCCCTGGGCCGGCAAGGTGTCCATCCTGCATCGCGTCAGCGGTGCGCTGCTGTTCCTCCTCCTTCCTTTCATCCTCTACCTCTTCGAGCAGAGCGTCACTTCCGAACTGAGCTTCGCAAAGTTCTCGGCCCTTCTGTCCGGTGGCTTCGTCAAGCTGGTTCTGCTGGTTCTGATCTGGGGCTATCTGCATCATTTCTGCGCCGGTATCCGCTTCCTCCTGCTGGACATGCACGTCGGCGTGGACAAGCCGTCGTCGGCCAAGTCGGCCATCGCCGTGCTGATCGTCAGCCTGCTTCTGACCGCCGTGTTCGGTCTGAAGCTGTTCGGCGTGTTTTGAGGAGCATGCAAGGTGGCAAATAACAATATCGGTCCCAAGCGTCTGGTCGTCGGTGCCCACTACGGCATGAAGGAATGGCTGGCGCAACGCGTGACCGCCGTGGTGATGGTGGTCTACACCGTCGTGCTGGCGGTGGCGTTCCTGTTGTCGAACGGTGCCTCGTATGAGGGCTGGGCGGGCCTGTTCGCCAATCAATGGATGAAGATCCTGACATTCGTCACGATCCTGTCGCTGCTCTATCACGCCTGGATCGGCGTGCGCGACATCTGGATGGACTACGTGAAGCCGATGGCGGTTCGCCTCGTGCTGCAAGTTCTTACGATTCTGTGGCTCGTCGGATGCGCGGGCTACGCTGCTCAGATTCTCTGGAGGGTGTAATTCATGGTCGCAGTCAAGACTGGATTGCCGCGTCGGCGCTTTGACGTGGTCATCGTCGGGGCGGGCGGCGCCGGGATGCGCGCATCCCTCCAGCTCGCGGAAGCCGGCCTGAACGTCGCCGTGCTCTCCAAGGTGTTCCCCACGCGCTCGCACACGGTGGCGGCGCAGGGCGGCATCGGTGCCTCGCTCGGCAACATGAGCGAGGACAACTGGCACTATCACTTCTACGACACGGTCAAGGGCTCGGACTGGCTGGGCGACCAGGACGCCATCGAGTTCATGTGCCGTGAAGCGCCGAAGGTGGTCTACGAGCTCGAACACTTCGGCATGCCGTTCGACCGCAACCCCGACGGCACGATCTACCAGCGCCCGTTCGGCGGCCACACCGCCAACTACGGCGAGAAGCCGGTGCAGCGTGCCTGCGCCGCGGCCGACCGTACCGGCCACGCGCTGCTGCACACGCTGTACCAGCGCAACGTCCGCGCCAAGACCCACTTCTTCGTCGAATGGATGGCGCTGGACCTGATCCGCGACCAGGACGGCGACGTGCTGGGCGTGACCGCGCTGGAAATGGAAACCGGCGAGGTCTACATCCTCGAAGCCAAGACCACGCTGTTCGCCACCGGCGGCGCCGGCCGCATCTACGCCGCGTCGACCAACGCCTTCATCAACACCGGTGACGGCCTGGGCATGGCGGCGCGCGCCGGCGTGCCGCTGGAAGACATGGAGTTCTGGCAGTTCCACCCGACCGGCGTGGCCGGCGCGGGCGTGCTGATCACCGAAGGCGTGCGCGGCGAAGGCGGCATCCTGCGCAACAAGGACGGCGAACGCTTCATGGAGCGCTACGCGCCGACGCTGAAGGACCTGGCGCCGCGCGACTTCGTCTCGCGCTCGATGGATCAGGAAATCAAGGAAGGCCGCGGCTGCGGCCCGAACGGCGACTACGTGCTGCTCGACCTGACCCACGTCGGCGCCGAGAAGATCATGAAGCGCCTGCCGTCGATCCGCGAGATCGGCCTGAAGTTCGCCAACGTCGACGCGATCAAGGAACCGATCCCGGTCGTGCCCACCATCCACTACCAGATGGGCGGCATTCCGACCAACTACTACGGCCAGGTGGTGGTGCCGAAGAACGGCAACCCCAACGAGGTCGTCAACGGCTTCTACGCGATCGGCGAATGCTCCTGCGTGTCGGTGCACGGCGCCAACCGCCTGGGCACCAACTCGCTGCTGGACCTGGTGGTGTTCGGCCGCGCCGCCGGCAACCACATCATCTCGACCGCGCTCAAGCAGAAGGAACACAAGCCGCTGCCGGCCGATGCCGCCGACCGCGCGCTGTCGCGCCTGGCCAAGCTGCAGTCGTCCTCGTCGGGCGAGTATGCGCAGGACGTCGCCAACGACATCCGCCGCAACATGCAGTCGCACGCCGGCGTGTTCCGCACGCAGAAGCTGATGGACGAAGGCGTGCAGCGCATCCTGGAAGTGGCCGAGCGTTCGGACAACATCCACCTGAAGGACAAGTCGAAGGTGTTCAACACCGCGCTGGTCGAGGCGCTGGAAGTGGCCAACCTGGTCGAAGTGGCCAAGGCCACGATGATCTCGGCCGCGGCGCGCAAGGAATCGCGCGGCGCCCACGCCCACAGCGACTTCCCGACGCGCGACGACGAGAACTGGCTCAAGCACTCGCTGTTCTACAGCGAAGGCAACCGTCTCGACTACAAGCCGGTCAAGATGCAGCCGCTGACGGTCGAAAGCGTTCCGCCCAAGGCCCGCACCTTCTAAGCACCGCGTAGGCGACTACAGACGACTACAGGACCCACAGAAATGAAGCGTATTTTCGAAGTCTACCGCTACGATCCGGACAAGGACGCGGCGCCCCGCATGCAGACCTACGAGGTCGAGCTCGACGGTCACGAGCGCATGCTGCTCGATGCCCTGGTCAAGCTCAAGAAGCTCGACGAGAGCATCTCGTTCCGCCGCTCCTGCCGCGAAGGCGTGTGCGGTTCGGACGCGATGAACATCAACGGCAAGAACGGCCTGGCCTGCCTGACCAACATGCGCGAGCTGCCGGACCGCATCGTGCTGCGTCCGCTGCCGGGCCTGCCCGTCGTGCGCGACCTGATCGTCGACATGACGCAGTTCTTCAAGCAGTACCACTCGATCAAGCCGTTCCTGATCAACGACGAGCCGCCACCCGAGAAGGAGCGCCTGCAGTCGCCGGAAGAGCGCGACGAGCTCGACGGCCTGTACGAGTGTATTCTGTGCGCGAGCTGCTCGACCTCGTGCCCGTCGTTCTGGTGGAACCCGGACAAGTTCGTCGGCCCGGCCGGCCTGCTGCAGGCCTACCGCTTCATCGCCGACAGCCGCGACCAGGCCACCAACCAGCGTCTGGACGACCTGAACGACCCGTATCGCCTGTTCCGCTGCCACACCATCATGAACTGCGTGGATGTGTGCCCGAAGGGACTGAATCCGACCAAGGCGATCGGCAAGATTCGGGAATTGATGGTTCGCCGCGCGGTCTGAACCTGCTGGACCGGACGACGCCCACGGCGTCGTCCGTGAAGGCCAAGCCATATGACGGATCACCCCACCACTTTCTCCCATCAGGCCGACCCGCACAAGCGGGCGCGACTGCGCTGGCGCGCGCGCCGCGGCCTGCTGGAGAACGACATCATCGTCGAACGTTTTTTCAACCGTTACGAGGAGAGCCTGTCCGACGAGGACGTGGCATCGCTGAGCGAGCTGCTCGAGCTCAGCGACAACGAGTTGATGGACCTGCTGCTTGCCCGCAAGGAGCTGGACGGTGAGCTCGACACGCCGCCGATGCGCAAGCTGCTAGGCCTGCTGCGCTCGGTGTGAGTTTGGTCAACACTATTATTCTTAGCATTTGAAGGAACCGACATGACGCCGTCCGATGTGAAAGCCACGCTATCGTTCTCCGATGGGTCCCCCAGCGTCGAGCTGCCGATCTACAAGGGTACCGTCGGCCCGGACGTGATCGACATCCGCAAGCTGTACGGCCAGACCGGCAAGTTCACCTACGACCCGGGTTTCATGTCGACGGCCTCCTGCAATTCCCGTATCACCTATATCGACGGTGACAAGGGCGAACTGCTGTACCGCGGCTATCCGATCGAGCAACTGGCCGAGAAGTGCGACTTCCTCGAAGTCTGCTACCTGCTGCTCAAGGGCGAGCTGCCCAACGCCAAGCAGAAGGAAGAATTCGTCGGCCGCGTGATGAACCACACGATGGTTCACGAGCAGATGCAGTTCTTCATGCGCGGCTTCCGCCGCGACGCGCACCCGATGGCCGTGCTGACCGGCCTGGTGGGCGGCATGTCCGCGTTCTATCACGACGCGATGGACATCAACGATCCGCACCAGCGCGAAATCTCGGCGATCCGCCTGATCGCCAAGATGCCGACCCTGGTCGCGATGTCCTACAAGTACAACATCGGCCAGCCGTACATCTATCCGCAGAACGACCTGTCGTACACCGGCAACTTCATGCGCATGATGTTCGCCACGCCGTGCGCGCCGTTCCAGGTCAACCCGGTGCTCGAGCGCGCGCTGGACCGCATCTTCATCCTGCACGCCGACCACGAGCAGAACGCCTCGACCTCGACCGTGCGCCTGGCCGGTTCGTCGGGCACCAACCCGTTCGCGGCGATCGCCTCGGGCGTGGCCTGCCTGTGGGGCCCGGCTCACGGCGGCGCCAACGAGGCGGCGCTGAACATGCTGGAAGAGATCGGCAGCGTCGACAACATCAGCGAGTTCATCAAGCAGGTCAAGGACAAGAACTCGGGCGTGCGCCTGATGGGCTTCGGCCACCGCGTCTACAAGAACTACGACCCGCGCGCCAAGCTGATGCGCGAGACCTGCCACGAGGTGCTGAACGAGCTGGGCCTGCACAACGACCCGCTGTTCAAGCTGGCGATGGAGCTCGAGAAGATCGCGCTGGAAGACGAGTACTTCGTCAGCCGCAAGCTGTACCCGAACGTCGACTTCTACTCGGGCATCGTGCAGCGCGCGCTGGGCATCCCGACCTCGATGTTCACCTGCATCTTCGCGCTGGCCCGTACCGTGGGCTGGATCTCGCAGTGGGAAGAGATGATCACCGATCCGGAGTACAAGATCGGCCGTCCGCGCCAGCTGTTCAACGGCGCCGCGACCCGCGACGTGCCGGAGATGGGCAAGCGCTGATTCCCGCTTCCCGTTCCGCGTCGAAGAACGCCCCGTGCTCCGGCACGGGGCGTTTTTTTTTGGGGGCGCGGCTAGCGAGCGCGATTTCTGAACAGGGATTTGTCCCTACTCAACCCTTTCGTCCAGTGCGCCGTAAATCGATGCAGCAATCGTCTGCATCCGGCCCATCCCAAGAGAAGGGGTAATCACATGTTTGCCTCGCTGCGCGCGCGCATCGTTGGATTTTCCGTCGCCATCGTCGTCGTCGCGCTGGTCTGCAACGCCTTCGTCAATCACCTCGTTGCCTCCCGCTACAACGACGAAGCCATCCGCAACAACCTGCGCGCGGTGCAGGCCGGCCATGTCGATGCCATCGCCGAATGGGTGTCGGCCCACACGGCCAGCATGGCCGCGCTGCGCGAGGCCGCGCTGCAGGAGGACCCCGGCCCCGTGCTCAAGCTGATCGTCGAGGCCGGCGGCTTTCTGAACACCTTCGTCGGCTACCCCGACAAGCGCCACCATTTCTCGAATCCCGAGAGCGTGAAGCCGGGCTTCGACCCGACCTCGCGTCCGTGGTACAAGCTCGCCGCGGCCGCCGGCAAGCCGGTGGTCACCCCACCTTATGTCTCGGCCAGTACCGGCAAGATGGTGGTGACGTTCGCGGTGCCGATCGTCCGCGACGGCAGCCTGCGCGCCGTGGTCGGCGGCAATGTGCCGATGGACGGCGTGGTCAACAACGTGCGCTCGATCCATCCGACGCCGAGCAGCTTCGGCATCCTGGTGTCGCGCAACGGCCAGATCGTCGCGTACGGCGACGACAAGCTGATGCTCAAGCCGATCGGCGAACTGATTCCGGGTCTCGACGGCGACAAGCTGGCGGCGCAGCTGGGGCTCGACACGCCGATGGAGGTGATGGTCGGCGACGAGGCCAAGCTGCTGGGCGTCACCGCCGTTCCGGGCACGGACTGGATGGCGGTGATCGCGCTGGACAAGGCCGAGGCCACCGCGGGCATGCGTTCGGTGCTGGTCGCCTCGGTGATCTCGCTGGTCGTCGTGGCGCTGGCCGCCGCGCTGATCATGGCGGCCGTGACGGCGGTCTCGTTCCGCCGCCTGTCGTCGATCCGCGATGCGATGGCGGCCATCGGCAGCGGCGACGGCGACCTGACGCGCCGGCTGCCGGCGCAGGGCAAGGACGAAGTCGCGCAGATCGCCGTCGCCTTCAACGCGTTTGCCGACAAGCTGGTCGGCGTGATGCGGCAGATCCGCGATGCCAGCGAGGCCGTGCACGGGGCCGCCAACGAGATCGCCGCCGGCAATGCCGACCTGTCGCGTCGCACCGAATCGGCGGCCGCGAGCCTGCAGCAGACCGCCGCGTCGATGGAGCAGATCACGGCCACGGTGGGGCAGTCCGAAGCGTCTGCCCGCGCCGCCGAGCGCTCGTCGGTGCAGGCAAGGCAGGTCGCCAACGAGGGCGGGCAGGCGATCGACGCCGCGGTCCAGACCATGGGGGACGTGCAGCAGGCGGCGGTCAAGGTGTCGGACATCACCGGCGTGATCGACGGCATCGCGTTCCAGACCAATATCCTTGCGCTGAACGCCGCCGTGGAAGCGGCGCGCGCCGGCGAGCAGGGGCGCGGTTTCGCGGTGGTGGCCGGCGAGGTGCGCTCGCTGGCGCAGCGCAGTTCTCAGGCCGCCAGGGAAATCAAGACGCTGATCGAGTCGACGGTCAGCAGCGTCAACGCCGGCTCCGAGCAGGTCGAGCGCAGCGGCGGGACCATGCGCGAGATCGTCGGCAACGTGAACAGCGTGTCGCAGGTGATCTCCGAAATCCTGCATGCGGCGCAGGAGCAGACGCGCGGCATCCAGGAGGTCAATGCCGCGGTGGGGCAGCTCGACCAGATGGTCCAGCAGAACGCGGCGCTGGTGGAGCAGTCGACCGCCGCGGCCACGATGCTGCAGGACCAGGCGGGCCGGCTGGCCGGCGTGGTGCGGACGTTCCGGCTGGATTGAAGGCATCGACGGCTTGACGGAGGGAAGGGGCAGGCGAGCGGGCAGCCGCCCGCCGCCGGCCCTGCAAGGCCCTGAAAAACGCGCCCTTGCAAAACGAGGCCTTGCGAAACGAGGCCTTGCGAAACGAGGCGTTCGAGAACGGTGTCAAAACCGGCACCAAAAACCCCGTTTTCGCCATCCGCGAAATCCCCCTTTCGCCAATCACATTACATCGCTGGCGGCGCCAAACCCTTGTTTCGCCGGGGTTTCCGGCATAATTCCCCCCGAAGTCAAGCAAACGCAGCCACGCAGCCCCGCGCTGCCACCGACGCTGCGAAGACCTCCTCCCCGCAACTTCTATCAGCGGTGCCGGCCCGCCTCGGCGAGGCTGTCGCCGCCCCCCGCGACATGGCCAAGACGCTCTACGACAAACTCTGGGACGACCATACCGTGCACGTCGAGGAAGACGGCACCACGCTGCTCTATATCGACCGGCACCTGCTGCACGAGGTGACCAGCCCGCAGGCGTTCGAAGGGCTGAAGCTGGCCGAGCGGCCGGTGTGGCGCATCAGCGCGAACCTGGCGGTGTCCGACCACAACGTGCCGACCACCGACCGCAGCCACGGCATCGCCGATCCGATCTCCAGGCTGCAGGTCGACACGCTGGACGCCAACTGCGACGCCTACGGCATCACGCAGTTCAAGATGAACGACCACCGCCAGGGCATCGTGCACGTGATCGGACCGGAGCAGGGCGCGACGCTGCCGGGCATGACGGTGGTCTGCGGCGACTCGCACACCAGCACGCACGGCGCCTTCGGCGCGCTGGCGCACGGCATCGGCACCTCCGAGGTCGAGCACGTGCTGGCCACGCAGACGCTGCTGGGCAAGAAGGCGAAGAACATGCTGGTCAAGGTCGAGGGCAAGCTGCCGCGCGGCTGCACCGCCAAGGACATCGTGCTGGCCATCATCGGCAAGATCGGCACCGCGGGCGGCACCGGCTACACCATCGAGTTCGCCGGCTCGGCGATCCGTGACCTGACCATGGAAGGGCGCATGACGGTCTGCAACATGGCGATCGAAGCGGGCGCGCGCGCCGGCCTGATCGCCGTCGACGACGTCACGCTGGAATACGTCAAGGGCCGTCCCTACGCGCCGCAGGGCGCCGAATGGGAGCAGGCGGTCGCCTACTGGCGCACGCTGCATTCGGACCCGGGCGCGCATTTCGACCGCGTGGTCGAGCTGCGTGCCGAGGAAGTGCGTCCGCAGGTCACCTGGGGCACCTCGCCCGAAATGGTGATCAGCATCGAGGACCGCATTCCCGATCCGGACAAGGAAAAGGACCCGAACAAGCGCAACGCGATCGAACGCGCGCTGCAGTACATGGGCCTGCAGCCGAACGTGCCGATCCAGGACGTGCGCATCGACAAGGTGTTCATCGGCTCGTGCACCAACAGCCGGATCGAGGACATGCGCGCCGCCGCCTGGGTGGTGCAGAAGCTGGGCCGCCGCATCGCCCCGAACGTCAAGCTGGCGATGGTGGTGCCGGGCTCGGGCCTGGTCAAGGAACAGGCCGAGCGCGAAGGGCTGGACAAGGTCTTCAAGGCCGCCGGCTTCGAATGGCGCGAGCCGGGCTGCTCGATGTGCCTGGCGATGAATGCCGACCGGCTCGATCCGGGCGAGCGCTGCGCCTCGACCTCGAACCGCAATTTCGAGGGCCGGCAGGGCGCCGGCGGCCGCACGCATCTGGTCAGCCCGGCGATGGCCGCGGCGGCCGCGATCGAAGGCCATTTTGTCGATATCCGCCAGCTCGGCTGACGCATCGCCGACCCCGGAACCAAGGACGAGACCATGGAAAAGTTCACTGTACACAAGGGCCTGGTGGCGCCGCTCGATCGTGCCAACGTCGATACCGACGCGATCATCCCGAAGCAATTCCTCAAGTCGATCAAGCGCACGGGCTTCGGCCCGAACCTGTTCGACGAATGGCGCTATCTCGATGTCGGCCAGCCCGGCCAGGACAACAGCCGCCGCCCGCTGAACCCGGACTTCGTGCTGAACCAGCCGCGCTACCAGGGCGCGTCGATCCTGCTGGCGCGCGAGAACTTCGGCTGCGGCAGCTCCCGCGAGCATGCGCCGTGGGCGCTGACGCAGTACGGCTTCCGCGCGGTGATCGCGCCGAGCTTCGCCGACATCTTCTTCAACAACTGCTACAAGAACGGCCTGCTGCCGGTGGTGCTGACCGCGGCCCAGGTCGACCAGCTGTTCAACGAGACCAACGCCTTCAACGGCTACCAGCTGACCATCGACCTGGAGCGCCAGGCCGTGATCACGCCGTCGGGCGCAGGCTTCGAGTTCGACATCGCGCCGTTCCGCAAGTACTGCATGCTGAACGGCTTCGACGATATCGGCCTGACGCTGCGCCACGCGGACAAGATCCGCGCCTTCGAGGCCGAGCGCGTGACGAAGATGCCGTGGCTGAACAACCGGCTGGTCGGCTGACGCCGGCCCAGCACCGCGCAGCGCGCTGCCTGCATGGCGGGCGAACCCATTGCAGGCGAACCGCAACGAACCGAAACGAGAACAAGGCAAACACAGCATGAAGATCGCAGTCCTGCCGGGCGACGGCATCGGCCCCGAGATCGTCGAACAGGCCGTCAAGGTCCTGAACGCGCTCGACGAGAAGTTCGAGATGGAAACCGCGCCCGTGGGCGGCGCCGGCTACGAGGCCAAGGGCCATCCGCTGCCCGAGGAGACGCTCAAGCTCGCCCAGCAGGCCGACGCGATCCTGTTCGGCGCGGTGGGCGACTGGAAGTACGACAGCCTGGAGCGCGCGCTGCGCCCCGAGCAGGCCATCCTGGGGCTGCGCAAGCATCTGCAGCTGTTCGCCAACTTCCGCCCGGCGATCTGCTATCCCGAGCTGACCGGCGCCTCGAGCCTGAAGCCCGAGCTGGTCGCGGGCCTGGACATCCTGATCGTGCGCGAGCTGAACGGCGACATCTACTTCGGCCAGCCGCGCGGCGTGCGCACGGCAACCGACGGGCTGTTCCCCGGCGCGCGCGAGGGCTTCGACACGATGCGCTACAGCGAGCCGGAAATCCGCCGCATCGCCCACGTGGCCTTCCAGGCCGCGGCCAAGCGCGGCAAGAAGCTGTGCAGCGTCGACAAGGCGAACGTGCTGGAAACCTTCCAGTTCTGGAAGGACATCGTGATCGACGTCTCGAAGGAGTATCCGGACGTTGAGCTGTCGCACATGTACGTGGACAACGCTGCGATGCAGCTGATCAAGGCGCCCAAGAGCTTCGACGTGATCGTCACCGGCAACATGTTCGGCGACATCCTGTCGGACGAGGCCGCGATGCTGACGGGCTCGATCGGCATGCTGCCGTCGGCCTCGCTGGACGCCAACAACAAGGGCCTGTACGAGCCCTCGCACGGCTCGGCGCCGGACATCGCCGGCAAGGGCGTCGCCAACCCGCTGGCGACCATCCTGTCGGCCGCGATGATGCTGCGCTATTCGCTGAACAAGGCCGAGCAGGCCGACCGCATCGAGAACGCCGTCAAGACCGTGCTGGCCCAGGGCTACCGCACCGCGGACATCGTCACGCCGGGTTGCAGGCAGGTCGGCACCCGCGAGATGGGCGAGGCCGTGCTGGCCGCGCTGTAAGGGCCGCTGCAAGGGTTCCGAGGGCGGGGGCGCCCGCCGCCCCCGCCGGATCCCGCAAAATCGTGTAGACTGCGCCGATGCTCCCGAACCCCCGGTCCCTCCCGACTGACATCGCCTCGCCGGCCGCCCTGCGCGCCACGGCTGGCGCGGGTGCGCGCGGCACCATCACCGCAACGACGATTAAAACCATTATTAAAACCACGATCGCCTAGATCGTTCGTCGTGCCTGCTCGTCTTCCCCGCGCAGCCACGCCGGGCGAGGAAAATGCGGGGAAGTTTCAATCACATCCGAGGTTTGTCATGATTGTAGGTCTCGTCGGTTGGCGAGGAATGGTCGGCAGCGTGCTGATGCAACGCATGCAGGAAGAGCGCGACTTCGACCATATCGAGCCGGTTTTCTTCAGCACGTCCAACGCAGGCGGCAAGGCCCCGGCGATGGCGAAGAACGAAACCACGCTGCAGGACGCCAACGACATCGAGGCGCTCAAGCGCTGCGACGTCGTGCTGACCGCCCAGGGCGGCGACTACACCAACGAGGTCTTCCCCAAGCTGCGCGCCGCGGGCTGGAAGGGCTACTGGATCGATGCCGCCTCGTCGCTGCGGATGAAGGACGACGCGATCATCGTGCTCGATCCGGTCAACCAGGGTGTGATCAAGGACGCGCTGTCCAAGGGCGTCAAGAATTTCATCGGCGGCAACTGCACGGTCAGCTGCATGCTGATGGGCCTGGGCGGGCTGTTCCAGCACGACCTGGTCGAGTGGATGACCTCGATGACCTACCAGGCCGCCTCGGGCGGCGGCGCGCAGCACATGCGCGAGCTGCTGACCCAGTTCGGCACGCTGAACGCCGCGGTCAAGCCGCTGCTGGACGATCCGGCCTCGGCCATCCTCGAGATCGACCGCACCATCCTGGCGACCCAGCACGGCCTGTCCGGCGAGGAAACGAAGCAGTTCGGCGTGCCGCTGGCCGGCAACCTGATTCCGTGGATCGACAAGGACCTGGGCAACGGCGTGTCGCGCGAGGAATGGAAGGGCGGCGCCGAGACCAACAAGATCCTGGGCCGCGGCGACGGCTTCCTCGGTGCGACCGGCGCCACGCCGATCGCGGTCGACGGCCTGTGCGTGCGCATCGGCGCGATGCGCTGCCACTCGCAGGCGCTGACCATCAAGCTGCGCCGCGACGTGCCGCTGGACGAGATCGAAGGCATGCTGGCCGCCCATAACCCGTGGGCCAAGGTCGTGCCGAACACCCGCGAAGCCAGCATGACCGACCTGACGCCGGCCGCCGTGACGGGCACGCTGACGATCCCGGTCGGCCGCCTGCGCAAGATGCAGATGGGCGGCGAGTACCTGTCGGCCTTCACCGTCGGCGACCAGCTGCTGTGGGGCGCCGCCGAGCCGCTGCGCCGCATGCTGCGGATCCTGATCGAGAGCTGATCCCGCCGAGGTGGCGTTGCGGCAAGGCAACATGCAGGCCGCCGCCGCGCCACCCGCTCGCCAACGACGCCGCGCCGATGCGCGGCGTCGTCGTTTCCGGACATTGTTCCGTCGGGGTCCTGGGTCACAATACCGTGCTTTCGCGCGATCGCCCGTTGAACCCCCACCCCGCATGAGGTCCCTGTGAGCCACCATCGCCGCCACCCCACGCCGAACCATCCGCACCGTGCGCA
>NZ_JCBAJO010000095.1:0-17020 GCF_059772245.1 Cupriavidus sp. R6-3 | reverse complement strand
GCGGCGCCGGCCTCGGCGGCTGCTTCTCCCTCTACCTGGTGGTCGCGCTGGACCACCTGCCCCGCCCCGAAGACGCCGCCGCGCTCGGCGCGCTGATGCAGGGCGGCGGCTTCCTGCTGGCCGGCTGCGCGCCGTGGCTGGCGGCGGTGTTGCACGACGCCACCGGCAGCTTCGCCGCCGCCTGGTGGTACCACCTCGCCGCCGTCGTGCTGGTGATGCTGGCCACCACCCGCTTCGATCCGCGCCGGTATCTGCTGGCGATGCCGAGCCGGGCCTGATGGCTGCTGCCTGCGAAGGCGAAGGCTTCGGTCTTCGCCTTCGGCCACATCGGCTCTCCTTCATCTCTTTCCGACGCTACGAGTTCGCCCGCATGGCCGCTGCAACGGGGCACACTGCACGACGATGCGTACCCGTTTCTGCGTACCGCAGCCGCGCTGCCGAAGCCGACCGTACCCGTTTCTGCGTAGGCCGGCCCGGACTTCCAATCAGGTCTTGATCCCCAGCTTTTCGATCAGCGCCTTGAAGGTAGCGTTGTCGCGGGCGATCACGCGCTTGAAGGCGGCTTCGTCCAGATAGCCTTCGCCCATGTTCTGCTTGGCCATCGTCTCGCGCAGTGCGGGGTCCTGCATGGTCTTGGCGATGGCGCTGCCCAGGCGGGCGACCACGTCCGGTGGCGTGCCCTTGGGCGCCGCGATGCCGCGCCAGCCGTGAATGACCAGATCGACGTTGCGCTCCTTCAGTGTGGGGATATTCTCCCAGCCGGCCTTGATCCGCTGCTCGGACATCACCGCGAGCGGGCGGATCTTGCCGGCGGCCACATAGGTCGCCACTTCGACCGGCGTCACCGCCACCGCTTCGATATGTCCGCCGAGCAGATCGAGCACCGCCGGATTCGCGCCGCGGAACGGCACATGGTTCAAGCGCACGCCGGCCTTGTCCTCCAGCGCGGCGGCGGACAGATGGCCGAGCGAGCCGGGGCCGGCATTGCCCACGCGTATCGAATCGGGCTGCTTGCGGGCGGCCGCCAGGAACGCCTCGATGGTCGTGAAGGGCGAATCGGCGCGCACCGCGATGGTGGCCGGGTCCGCGTTCAGGCGCGCGACTGGCGTCATGTCGTCGGCGGTGAATTTGGCCAGACCCAGATGCGGGATCATCGTCAGCTCGACCGTGATCACCGCCAGCCGATAGCCGTCGGGCTTGGCGCTGACCAGATCAGCCCAGCCCACCGCGCCGCTGGCGCCCGACTTGTTCAGGATCACCAGGTTCTGCGGCAGATGCTTGCGCGCGGCCTCGGCGAAGGCGCGCGCAAGCACATCGGTGCCGCCGCCCGCCGCGAACGGCACGATCAGTTCGATCGGGCGCGACGGGTAGGCGCCGCCCTGGGCCAGCGCCGGGCAGGCCGCGGTGGCAGACATCGCAGCGAGCGCGCGCAGCACGGCGCGGCGTTGATGAAGCGGTTCATTCATGACGAAAACTCCGGGGTACGGTAAAGACTGGAGCGAGAGCAGGAGCGAGGAGAGAACCGGCGCAGGCCGCGCTCAATCGAGCCGGATGCCGGCGGCCTTGATCACGCCGGACCACAGCTTCTGCTCGCTGCGCGTGAAATCGCCGAACTCCGCGGCGGACATCGGCATCGGCTGGATGCCAAGCTCCTCGAGCTTGGCGCGCGTGCCCGGATGGCGCAGCGCGGCGACCAGTTCCTGGTTGAGCCGCGCGACGACCGGCTGCGGCAGCTTGGCCGGGCCGACAAAGCCCTGCCATGCATAGGCCTCGAAGCCCGCGAGTTCGGGCAGGCCGGATTCGGCCATGGTCGGCACGTCGGGCAGGATCGGCAGTCGCTGGGGCGTGGCCACGGCCAGCACGCGGATCTTGCCGGCGCGGATCATCGACAGGCTCGGCGGCAGGTCGACGAACATGGTCTGCACCTGGCCCGCCATCAGGTCCTGCAGCGCCGGCGACGAGCCCTTGTAGGGCACGTGCAGGATGTCGGTGCGCGTGCGCTGCTTGAACAGTTCCAGCGCGACATGCAGCGGCGAGCCGGGCCCCGACGACGCCGACGAAATGCGCCCGGGCGACTTGCGCACCAGCGCGACGAACTCCTTCAGGTCGCGCGCCGGAAAGGACGGATGCACGGCCAGCACCAGCGGCATCCGGCCCAGTCCACCGATGAAGGTGAAGTCCTTGCCCGCGTCATAGGTCAGGCTCGAATACATTGCCGGGTTGAACGCCAGCGTGCCCGAGTCCGCGGTGCCGACCGTGTAGCCGTCGGGCGCCGATCGCGCGATGGCGGTGGCACCGATGATGCTGGCCGCGCCGGGCCGGTTCTCGACCACCACCGGCTGGCCGAGGTCTTGGCCCATGCGCTGCGCCAGATTGCGCGCAATCACGTCGGTAGTGCCGCCGGCACGATCCATTTGACGGGCTGGCTGGGAAAGGTCTGCGCGCCGGCCGTGGCAACGCAGGCAAGCGTCGTGGCCAGTGTCGTGGCGAGCGTGGCGAACGCGCGGGCAATGCCGCGTGGGATGCGGGTCTTCATGGTGTCGTCTCCTGTCTTGGCGGGAACTGCGGTGTTCCCTTGTCGTATGGCGATGCGGGTGTCCGCCCTGCGGCGGGGATCAAGCGGGTTCGGCGTTTGAGCAGTGTCGGGCGGCACTCGAGCGGCACTGGCGCGGCGCTTCAGCGCGGCGCCATCAGCCACTCATGCGCGGGGTCGTTGCGGAAGGCCCAGCGCCGTTCCGGCCCGGCCATCGTGTTCAGGTAATAGAGGTCGTAGCCGTACGGCGCCGTGCACGGGTGATAGCCGCGCGGCACGAGCACCGCATCGCGATGCTCGACCGCCATCGCCTCGTCGAGACTGCGGTCGTCGGTATAGACGCGCTGGAAGGCGAAGCCCTGCGAGGGATTGAGCTGGTGGTAATAGACCTCCTCCAACGCGGTTTCGGCCAGCGGGTCGCTCGCGTCGGCGCTGTCGTGCTTGTGCGGCGGATAGCTGGACGAATGCCCCCCGGGCGTGATCACCTCGACCACCAGCAGCGATTCGGCGGCCTCGGTCTCGGGCAGGATGTCGCAGACATGGCGGGTGTTGGCGCCTTGACCGCGGACGCTGCGCCGCATCTGCGCGGGCTCGATCACGCGGCATGGCAGGCGGCCCTCGGCCGGTGCGGTACTGAACGCGATCTCCGCCGCATCGCGCGCGATGACTTGCACGTCGCGGCCCGGCGGCACATAGACGGCATACGGGGACTGTTCTTCGAAGACCGACCGGCGGCTGCCCAGCGCGCTGAACCGCTGCGTGCCGACCACCACGTCGAGCTGCCCCGACAACACCGTGATGCACAGCTCGCGCGCGCCGGTGGACAACGCTTCGGCCTCGCCGGCGTCGAGCCGGATTGCACGAAAGCCGATATAGCGCCAGCCGGCCGACTGCGGCGTGATGTCGACGATATGGCGGCCCGGCTGGGCCTTGACCAGCAGGCTGCCGGTGTTGCGCATCGACCTCGGATTCATGCTGCCTCCCGTGTGGTGCTGTCGCCCGTGGGCGCGGGCCGGGTGCTGCGCCAGCCTGCAATGAGCCGGCGGAAGTTGGCGGCGACCCTTGCCTGGAAGGCGTCGTCGTCCAGTTCGCGGCGCAGCCACGCAAGACTCGCCTCGGCCCATACCGAGCGGCCGATCATGAAGCCCTTGACCAGCGGCGAGCTGGCTTGCGCGAAGCCATCGAGCAGTTGCTCGAGCGGCTGGTTCAGGCCAAGAATCACCGCCCCGCGGCACCAGGGGTCGCGCTCCTGCACGAGCCGGTCCAGCGCCTGCCATTGCGCTGCCGACATCGCGCCGACCTTCCACCATTCCGGCTTCAGGCCGATGTCGTAGAAGTGGCGGATCGCGCGGACCACCGCTTCGCCCCGGTCATCCGGTGCCAGCGTGTCCTTGGGCGGAATGACCTCGAGCAGCAGCTCGTGGCCGCTGTGGCGGGTCGCTTCCCATACGGCCTGCAGGTAGTCGTCCTGCTCCGCGCGCAGCGCGGCCGGATCGTCCGGGTGATAGAACACCAGGCACTTGACGACCTGCTCGCGCGGCCAGTGCGCCAGCTCGGAAGCGAGCGAGCGCGTGCCGTCGAAGCGCAACGGCCGCGAACCGGGCAGCTCGATCGGGCGGCCCACCCACCAGCCCCGACCGGTGGCCTGATGCAGCGCCGATTCGCCCAGCCGGCCGTCGATCAGCACGCCGATCTTGCCGCCGCAGCCCGGATCGCATTCGACCTCGGCCACCACTTCGTTGATCAGCCGCTTGAGCCGCGGGATCTCGGCCACGTT
Organism: Cupriavidus sp. R6-3; assembly: GCF_059772245.1. Taxonomy (NCBI): domain Bacteria; kingdom Pseudomonadati; phylum Pseudomonadota; class Betaproteobacteria; order Burkholderiales; family Burkholderiaceae; genus Cupriavidus; species Cupriavidus sp. R6-3. Next base: position 12,710 of record NZ_JCBAJO010000095.1, on the reverse strand, counting down.
GGCGCCTGCCGCGCGCGCCAGCTCCTCGAATTGCGAGCGATGGTCGTAGGCCAGCACGTACAGCTCGGGCCACGGTTGGCGCGGCGCCGACACGCGATGCAGATGGGCCAGCGTCGGATCGCGGTCCGGCCGCGGATGCCGATGGCCGGAGAACCAGTGCGCCAGCTCGGCGGGCGTAGGCATCGCCGGCGCGCAGCCGTGCCGCGACACCACGATGGCGCCGCACGCATTGGCGATGGCAGCGGATTCGCGCCAGTCCTTGCCGCACAGCAGGCCGGCGAGCAGGCCCGAGGCGAAGGCATCGCCGGCGCCGAGCACGTTGAGCACCTCGACCCGCTCGCCCAGCACCGTCAGCGCATCGTCCAGCGTCGGCGGAATCTCGCCGGTGACGATCGTGCAGCCGAGCGGTCCGCGCTTGACCACCAGGGTGGCCTGCGTGCAGGCGCGCACCTGGCGCAGGCTGGCCATCAGGTCGCCTTCGACGCCGCCGGCGATCAGCCATTCCTCCTCGGTGCCGATGATCAGTTCGAACGCGCCGAGCTGCGCCTGCAGGTGGCGGCTGACCTCGGCATTGCCGATATAGCGCGTCTCGCCGTCGCCCTTGCCGGTCAGGCCCCACAGCACCGGGCGGTAGTCGATGTCCAGCACGCGCACCACGCCGTGGCGCCCGGCGATCTCGAGGGCGCGCCGCGAGGCGGCCAGCACGCCGGGCGTGCTCAGATGCGTGCCGGTGATGACCAGGCTGCGGCAGCGGGCCAGAAAGGCGGCGTCGATGGCCTCGGCATCCAGCGCCATGTCGGCGCAGTTCTCCCGCGCGAACAGCAGCGGGAAGGTGTCCTGGTCCTTGATGCCCAGGAGTACCATGCCGGTCAGCCGCGCGGCGTCGATCTGCACCCGGCTGACGTCGCAGCCCTCGCGGCGCAGCGTGTCGAGCAGGAAGCGCCCGTTCTGCTCGTTGCCGACGCGCGAAATCATCGCCGAGCGCAAGCCGAGCCGCGCGGTGCCGAAGGCGATATTGGCCGACGAGCCGCCCAGGTATTTGGCGAAGGTGCTGGCCGCCTCGAGGCTGCAGCCGATCTGCTGCGCATAGAGATCGACCGCCAGCCGGCCAAGGCAGGCCACATCGAAATCGCGCTGATCGGGAAATGGGAGGGTGCGCATGGAGGTGCTGTCTCTGTCTGCTGTCTTGTCTTGTCTTGGTCGCTGCCGTGGATCGGGACCGAGCGGCTGCGCCAGCGATGGAAGCGATGATAGCGCGAGAATAGAAAATTTGTTCTGTTTTTTGTTGTGTGAGAAAATAAATTCCAATTCAATGCCTGTCTCTCCACATGCGGCCTGCACGATGCTGCCGCCGGAGAGGCAGCGCGGCGGCACCGAACACCGATGAGCGAATCCCTTCCCTACGCAGACGCCGATCAATTCCTGGCCGCCGTGCGCGCCGGCTTCCCACAACTGAGCAGGCAGCTCAAGGCGATCGCGCAGTACGTCGAGAGCCATCGCGAGCAGCTGGTGCTCGACGGCGTCAACGAGTCGGCCCGCCATTGCGGCGTGCAGCCTTCGGCCATGGTCCGCTTCGCCAAGCATTTCGGACTGTCGGGGTATTCGCAGATGCAGGCGCTGTTCCGCGCCGCGGCGGCCCGGCAGCTGGCGCCCAATCGGGACTATCGCGACCGGCTGCGCGCGCTGATCGGCAGCAAGGGCGGTCCGCTGGCGCCGGCGGACATCGCGCACGAGGTCATCGCGGGCAGCCTCGACAGCCTCGAGGCCCTGCAGCGCGAGGTCGACGGCGAACGCTTCGGCCAGGCCGTCGAGATGCTGGTCGAGGCGCCGTCGATCTGGCTGGTGGCATCGCGACGGGCTTTCCCGGTGGGCGCCTACCTCGCCTACGCGCTGCAGCACACCAGCAAGCCGATCCAGTGGCTCAATGGCCTTGGGCATATGCAGCAGGGCCAGCTGCGCGCCATCCAGCCGGGCGACGTGATGATCGCGGTCTCGTTCGCGCCCTATGCCGAGGAAACGCTGGCGTGCGTCCGGACCGCCGCCGCGCAGGGCGCGCGCATCGTCGCACTGAGCGACAGCGCGCTCGGCCCGCTGGCCGAACACGCCAGCGTGCTGCTGCAGGTCCAGGACGGCGCGACCTTCGGCTTCCGCTCGCTGACCAGCACGCTGTGCCTGGCGCAATCGCTGTTCCTCGCGGTCGCCTACCGGCTCGAGATCGAGTACACCAGCACGGCGCACTGACGCGCCCACGGCGGGTTCCCCGGCTGATTGGCTGATTCCCTGGCCGATTCAACGGCCGACTTACTGGCTGTTCCCTGGCCTGTTCGCTGACCTGTTCGCTGGCCGATTTGCTCGCCGATTCGCTGGCCAATTCGCAGGCTCGGCGTGCCGATCGGCATGCCGCCCTGCCCGCATTCATTTCCGATGTAACGCCACATTACGCACGCGCAACGCGGCGCGGCGATTCCACACGCGTTCATCCTGGCGAAAAAGCCTTGCCGCGCAAGGAGATACGCCAATCGACGCCGTCGCTCGACGCGGCCGCGGCGACGCGATGGCGCTGTGAGAGTGCCTTACAAGTGCAACGGCCGCCGCAGCGGGGGCACCGCTACATTGCAGCCATGTTCAACGCGCCCCGCCAAGGAGCCCACAGATGAAACGAACCCTCTCCATCCTCGTGCTGCTGTCCGCCACCGCCGCCATGCTGTCCGCCTGCATCGTCGTGCCGCATGGACATGGGCACGGGCATCACCATCGCCATCACCGCTATTGATGGAATTGCGGCCGCGCCAACGGCCCCGAACCGCATCGCAGTGCATCACCGCAACGCCCAGCTTGTTACCCGGACCAGGAGTACCTCATGACCCGCCCTCTGATTCTCGCGCTCGCCACCCTCGCCGCCGGCTCGGCCTTCGGCCTCGTGTCGCCGGCCCAGGCGCATGACGGCCATCGCTACGATCGCGACCATGGCTATCGCCGTGACGCGCCGCCACCGCCGCGCTACGAAGCGCCACGGGCCGCACGCCGGGGACAGGTTTGGGTGCCGGGCTACTGGCGTGCCGCCGGTCCGCGCTATGTATGGCAACCGGGCCATTGGGAACGCGCCCGCCCCGGCTACCGCTATGTGCCCGAGCGCTGGGTGCGCGGGCCGCACGGCTGGGTGATGCGGCCGGGACACTGGGTGCGATAAACCCGCCCGCTGTCTCGCTGGAACGAGAGAAGCGCCCCCATCCACTCTCTTTGTTTGAGCCCCGCAGGGCCGGCCATTGCGCCGGCCCTTTTTGTCATCGCTGCGCCACCTGCGGCGCGAGACGGTGACCGTCGATCTCTGTTGCCTAACAAACATTGCTGCGGGACAGCGGTCGATACACTTGCCCTGACGGTTTCACCCAATCGCATCGGCGCGCGCAGCGGCCGGTTGGAGGTGTCATGGCAAGCGAGAATCGAATCGTACCGGTGGTGCTGTGCGGCGGCACCGGCTCGAGGTTATGGCCGCTGTCGCGCGACGGCCATCCGAAGCAGTTCCTGCGTCTGCTTGGCGACCATACCTTGCTGCAGGACACGTTGCTGCGCGTGCGCGGTATCGACGGCGTCGGCGCGCCGATCCTCGTCAGCAATGAAGCGCACCGCTTCGTCGTCGCCGAACAGGCGCGCGAGATCGGCTGCGAACCGGCGGCGATCCTGCTCGAGCCGCATGCGCGCAACACCGCGCCGGCGGCCGCGGTCGCCGCGATCAAGGCTCAGGCGGGCGGCGACGATCCGATCCTGCTGGTGCTGCCGTCGGACCATCTGGTCCGCGACCACGCGGCGTTCGCGCGCTCGGTCACCGCCGCCAGCGTGGCCGCCGCGGCGGGCGCTGTTGCCACGCTGGGCGTGGTGCCGACCTTCCCGGCCACCGGCTACGGCTATATCAAGGCGGTGCCGACCAACGATGGCGCGCTGATGACGGTCAAGCGATTCGTCGAGAAGCCTTCGCTGGAGCAGGCCACCGACTTCCTCGGCGAAGGCAATTGCTTCTGGAACAGCGGCATGTTCCTGTTCCGCGCCTCGGTCTATCTCGATGCGCTGCGGCAGTTCGCCCCCGACATCCTGCGTGCCGCCGAACAGGCGGTGGCGCGCGGCAAATCCGATCTGGACTTCTGCCGGCTCGATGCCGATGCCTTCGGCGCGTGCCCGTCCGATTCGATCGACTATGCGGTGATGGAGCATCTGCGCGACGGGCGCATGGCGCCGCTCGCGGCCGACTGGAGCGATATCGGCTCGTGGGACGCGGTGTGGAAGGCGGCCGAGAAGACCGAAGGCAACAACGCGGCGGTCGGCAACGTGGTCACGCACGGCGCGCGCGATTGCCTGGTCCACGCCTCGCATCGGATGGTGGCGGTGGCCGGGCTCGACAGCGTGATCGTGGTGGAGACGCCCGACGTCGTGCTGGTCGTCCACAAGGACCATGCGCAGGACGTCAAGCAGCTGGTCGAAGCGCTGCGCGCGCAGGGACGCCCCGAGGCCACGCAGCATCGACAGGTCTACCGGCCGTGGGGCTCGTACGACAGCGTCGACCACGGCCAGCGCTATCAGGTCAAGCGCATCAGCGTCAAACCCGGCGCCAAGCTGTCGCTGCAGAAGCATCACCACCGCGCCGAGCACTGGGTGGTGGTGTCGGGCACCGCGCGCGTGCGCCGCGGCGACGTCGAATTCCTGCTGACCGAGGATCAGTCCACCTATATCCCGATCGGCGAAACCCACAGTCTAGAAAATCCCGGCCGGATCCCGCTCGAGTTGATCGAGATCCAGTCCGGCTCGTACCTTGGCGAAGACGACATCATCAGGATGGCAGACATTTATGGGCGCACTTGACCTGCAACCGCTCGGCCCGCTCGCGGCCGGCGATCTCGAACTCCAGCCGCGGCAGCACGACGAGGCGTCGGCCGGCAGCGGGGCACGCCGCAAGCGTGCGCTGATCACCGGCATCACCGGCCAGGACGGCGCCTATCTGTGCGAGCTGCTGCTGGCCAAGGGCTACGAGGTCCATGGCATCAAGCGCCGCAGCTCGCTGTTCAATACCGAGCGGATCGACCATCTGTACCAGGACCCGCAGGCCCCCGACCGCCGCCTGTTCCTGCACCACGGCGACATGACCGATACCGCCAGCATGGTGCGCGTGGTGCAGCAATCGCAGCCCGACGAGATCTACAACCTGGCGGCGCAAAGCCACGTGCAGGTGTCGTTCGAGGAGCCGGAATACACCGCGAACACCGATGCGCTCGGTACGCTGCGGCTGCTCGAAGCCATCCGCATCCTCGGCCTGGAAAAGACCACGCGCTTCTACCAGGCGTCGACCTCGGAGCTGTACGGCCTGGTGCAGGAGATTCCGCAGAAGGAAACCACGCCGTTCTATCCGCGCAGCCCGTATGCGGCCGCCAAGCTCTACGCGTACTGGATCACGGTGAACTACCGCGAGGCGTATGGCATGTACGCCTGCAACGGCATCCTGTTCAACCACGAGAGCCCGTTGCGCGGCGAGACCTTCGTGACGCGCAAGATCACGCGCGCCATCGCGCGGATCGCGCTCGGCCTGCAGGACACGCTGCACCTGGGCAACCTGTCCTCGCTGCGGGACTGGGGCCATGCGCGCGACTACGTGCAGATGCAATGGATGATGCTGCAGCAGGCACAGGCGGAGGACTTCGTGATCGCCACCGGCGAGCAGCACAGCGTGCGCGAATTCGTGCAGCGGGCCGCCGCCGAACTGGGCATCACGGTACGTTTCGAAGGCAGCGGGGTTGACGAGATCGGCGTGATCGACGCGATCGACAACAGCCGCCACCAGCTGGCGCCCGGACGCAAGGTCGGCGACGTGATCGTGCGGGTCGATCCACGCTACTTCCGCCCCACCGAGGTCGACACGCTGCTGGGCGATCCCACGCGGGCGCGCGAGCGGCTGGGATGGTCGCCGACCACCACCTTCGATGAACTGGTACGCGAGATGATCGGCGCCGACTACGCGGCGGCGCGGCGCGATGCCCTGTGCAAGCTGGCAGGCTTCCGCGCCTACGATCACCACGAATGATGGGCTGATGGCAAACGCGTCAGTGCGGCGGCGCGCAAGCGCCGGCGCATGGATGGCGGCCCGGGCCTGCTGCGGCGGGCCCGGGCCGCGCAAAGAAAGAGGAAAGCGTGGAGCGGATATTGCGCGGCATCGGCGCCAACGCCCTTGGGCAGGTGGTCACCATCCTGACCCAGCTGCTCAGCGTGCCGCTGTTCCTGGCGGCCTGGGGGCCCGAGCGCTACGGCACCTGGTTGATGGTCATTGCGGTACCGGTCTATCTGGGGCTCGCCGACCTGGGCTTCACCGGCGTGGCGGTCAATCGCATCAACATGAGCATCGCGGCGGGCAACCAGCGCGCCGCCGTGGTGTGCTACCAGTCGACGCTGGTGCTGCTGCTGTCGATCGGCGCCGTGCTGGGCGGGATGGCGATGCTGGCCGGCGCCGCCTTCGGCGACGCGATCGAGGGATGGACCGGCCTGGCCGGCGGCGCGGCGGTGCTGGCGATGCTGATGATCGCGATCTACGTGGTCGGCTACATGTTTGCACTGCTGTCGCACGGCGTGTTCTACAGCGTGGGGCGCTACGCCGAGGCCATCATGTGGTTGAACCTGTTCCGGCTGCTCGAATTCGTCGCGCTCGCCGCCGGCGTGCTGCTGTTCGATGGCGGCTTCCTGCTGCTGCTGACGCTGCTGGCTATTGTGCGGGTACTGCTGGTGGTGGTGACGTATGTGCGGATGGTGCGCCTGGCCGCATGGGCGCGCGCCGGCGTATCGGCGTTTTCGCGAGCCGAACTGCGCGAGATGCTGCTGCCCGCGCTGGCGCTCAATGCCTTCCCGATCGGCAACGCCCTCAATATGCAGGGCATGGTGCTGTGCGCGGGCTTTGTCTTCGGTCCCGCCTTCGTCGCCTACTTCAGCGCGATGCGCACGCTCTCGCGCATCCCCTACCAGCTGGGCCAGCTGATCAGCCAGTCGCTGTCTCCCGAGATCGGCCGGCTCTATGGCCAGCGCAACGCGCGCGCGCTGCGCGCCCTGTTCCGTCATGCGCTCAGCGCCTCGGTGGGATTGGCCGGTGCCTGCGGCGTGTTCCTGTATATCGCCGGTGAATGGATCTGCCAGCTGTGGACGCATGGCAAGATCGCGCCGATCCATCCCGACTACAGCTGGCTGCTGGCGGCCGCGGTGGTCAATTCGCTGTGGCATACGGCATCGGTGATGGTGACCTCGACCAACAACCACGCACGGCTGTCGCTGGTGTATCTGGCGGCAAACGCCGCCGGTCTGCTGATCGCGGTGGCGGGCGGCAAGCTGCTGGGCCAGGCGGCGGTGTCGTTCGGCGTGCTTGCCACCGAGCTGCTGATCCTGCTGGCGCTGCTGCCGCTGATACACGGTTTCGCTCGGCACGGATTGGCCGGGGTGCTGGCCAAGCCCTGAACCGGTCAAGCTCTGAACCGGTCAAGCCCTGAACGGATCATCCCCTCGTTGGCTGTCATTGCGGCGGATGCAGGCAGCGGATGCAGGCGGCGGATGCGCGGCGGATGCGGAGATGGGCGTCTTCGCGAGCCGCCGGGTCCCCCGCGGGCGCGGGGACGACGCATCTGACATCGGGCGCCGTGCGCACCGTCAGACGATATACCCTTCCTCGCGCCGGAAATAAGCCAGGTCCTCGGGCAGTTCCTGCACCGCCTTCGCCGGGCAGCCGCCGTACAGCATGTGTGGCGCCGCCATGCTGCGGTTCAGCACCGCGCCGGCGGCCAGCACGCTGTAGTCGGGCAGTGCCGCGCCGGGCAGCAGGATCGAGCCGGTGCCGACGAAGCAGTAGGCGCCGATCGTCACTGGCGCGCAGCGCTGGCGCGATTCGCGGATCGACACGCTGTGCGTCAGGATCTGGCTGCGATAGCCCGCCACCGTCGAATACGCACCGACCGTGATGGTGTCGGTGCAATCGAGGATATGGCGGGAGGTGATCGCGGCATGCCGGCCGATCACCAGTGCCGGGTCGCGGTCGGCGGCATCGCGAAAATGCGGCGAATCGGTCAGCCCCTGCGGGAATCCCGACACCCAGTTCAGGCTGCCGAGAATGGCATGCTCGCCCAGGCTCAGCCGGCGGATGCCCTTGACCAGCGTCAGGTGGGCGATGTGCGAGTGCGGCCCCATCTCGAGCTCGTCGCACAGCACCAGCGACCAGCCGATGCGCGCGCTCGGATCGATGCGCGCGCCGCAGAAGCGGTTCAGCAGCCGCCGCCGCAGCGGCCACGGCAGGCCGATCGAGACGGCCGCCAGCACTTTCCGGATCATGACTGCCTCCCGAACACGGGGCCGCGTACCACGCGCTCATAGGCGGCGCGCGGATTGGCCAGATGCTTGGTCACGCGGAACCAGGCCGACGCCAGATCGTCGTAGCGGCGGCGATCGCGCCCCAGAATCTTGCGGAACATGCGCTGCTCGAACTGCCGGTGCGCCTCGGCCATCCGCGCCGAGCCGGTGATCGACTCGGCGTAGACGCGGTAGCAGCTGAGAAAGTCGGGCACATTGCGGAAGGTGGCTCCGGCCAGCGCCATGTCGACCACCAGTTCGCCGTCCCAGTTCGAGCGGTTCTCGACATTGAAGCCGCCGACCGCGCGATAGGTCTCGGCGCGAAAGAAGGTCGACGGCTGGATCGCAATGCTGGCGCCATAGGCGGCGCGCCGCAGGCCGAAGCGGTCGGAGTAGACGCGCCGGACCAGTGCGCCCTCGCCGTCGATCACGTAGCCGTTGCCGCAGATCACGTCGGACGACGGATAGCGGCGGAAGTAGGCGGCCACCTTGGCGAACGCCTCCGGCAGGAACAGGTCGTCGGAGTTCAGGTAGCAGAAGATCTCCCCCGTCGCCGCCGCGAAGCCCTTGTTCAGGCCGTCGGCGGGGCCGTTGTCGGGCTCGAGGATGCAATGGTCGATCGACCTGGCATGGCGCGCGATGATGTCGCGGCTGCCATCGGTCGAGCCCGGATCGACCACGATGTATTCGATCTCGCAACCGCGCTGGCCCGTGACCGAACGGATCGCCTGCTCCAGATACCGCGCCTGGTTGAACGAGACCGTCACCACGCTGAATTTCATTGCACGCTCCGCAGCTGGCGATTGCGGGAGGCATGGTGCCAGGCGAACAGCATGCCGAGGAACAGCGCGGACTCCCAGCGGTGGTCCGCCGAGAACGGCGAGAAGAACACGTCCCAGACGAACTGCGCGGTGCCGACATAGAAGAAGATCGGCAGCGTGGGAATATTGCGCACGAACAACCACAGCGTGCGGGCCAACATGCAGATCCAGTAGAGGCCGCCGACGAGGCCGCTCCAGATCAGCGCGCCCATCAGGAAGGAGTGGGCGGGAATCAGCGTGTCGTCGGTGACGACGATCTTGTCGTCGAGCGCGGCCCCCATCTGGTAGACCATCACGCTGTAGGCGTCCTGGTAGCCGTTGCGGTCGATCGCCCACGAGCCATGGCCGAGCAGCGGCGCATCGAGGAAGGCGCGCATCGAGATCAGGATCTCCGAGCGGCCGCCGAACAGGATGCCGAGCTCGCTGGTGGCCTGCACGGTGTATTTGTGCGCGGCTTCGGGGGTGAGGAAGCCGAACTCGCCGGCATGCGCGAAGACCATCGAGAACAGCGCGTTGAGCGCCGCGATCACCAGCACCAGTACGCCGAACAGCAAGGGAATGCCGCCGCGCGCATTGGTCAGGCTGCGCACCCACGCAACCACGGCGCTACGGCGCAGCAGGTAGATCACCAGCGCCAGCAGCGGCAGCCCCGCCGCGCTGCGGAAGTCGAACGCCGCGGACACGGCGCAATAGGCCAGGATGCACAGCGCGATGCGCAGCGCGCCGGCGCGTGCCAGCGCCAGATAGCACAGCAGCAGCATCAGCACCGGCGTCGCATAACCCCACTTCCAGGGGTTGTACAGCATCTCCTCGGTCGGGGCCCGGCTCACGTTGAAGATCTCGCTGAGCGCGGCGCCGATCAGAAAATACCAGATCCGCTTCGGACTGCCCTGGCTGAAGTGCGTGCCGATCGCGAACACCGTCAGGAAGAACACGCCCGGCGCCAGCACGCCTTTGATCGAACTGGTCAGCGGCGTGCTGTTGGACAGGTCCGACAGCGCCTGGGCGAACGCCCACATCAATGTCAGGCCGAGGAAGGTGGCATAGCCGCGCTCGATCCGCAGCGTCGACAGCATCGCCAGGCCGTATGCCGCCGCGATGAATTCGCCGACGTACACTTCGCCGATCACATTGAGCTTGATCGCACACAGTGCGCCGAGCCCGAGGTACAGCAGCAGGGCGGCGTGGCTGGTGCGGGCGCCGATCGGCAGGGTCGAGGTGGTTTGCATGGTCTGACCGCCTTCTGAGTCGGTGAGCGGGTATGCCGTGCGGGACCAGGGCGGAACCGGACATCCGGACCCGCGAGCCCACGGACCCGCATGGCCGCACGATGCCGGGGGGTAAGCATGTTTTCCGTTCGATGGCGCACACCGGTTCGAGCCGCCCCGCGCCAATGTGCGCAAGCCCACAGTCGGGAGCGGGATCGCGCGCTAGAGTCCGTCCAGTGCACGCCCTTCCGGGTGCAGACCGGCGTTCCCGATCCTCGCCCGATCGCCACGCCGGTGGCCCAATTCGCCGATCCACAGTCAGTGTCACAGCCATGAATCAGCCTCCACAACGCATCTTCGTTGCCGGCCATCGCGGCATGGTCGGCGGCGCCATCGTGCGCGCGCTCGGCGCGCGTCCCGACATCACCGTGATCACCCGCACGCATGCCGAACTGGACCTGTGCGACCAGGCCAGGGTACGCGCCTTCTTCGCCGAGCAGCGCATCGATCAGGTCTACCTGGCCGCCGCACGTGTCGGCGGCATCCATGCCAACAACACCTATCCGGCCGAGTTCATCCAGCAGAACCTGCTGATCGCGGCCAACGTCGTTCATGAATCGTGGCGCTCGGGCGTCAAGCGGCTGCTGTTCCTCGGTTCGAGCTGCATCTATCCGGCCTTCGCCACGCAGCCGATCGACGAGGCGGCGCTGCTCACCGGCGCGCTGGAGCCGACCAACGCGCCGTATGCCATCGCCAAGATCGCCGGCATCAAGCTGTGCGAGAGCTACAACCGGCAATACGGCACCGACTTCCGCTGCGCGATGCCCACCAATCTGTACGGCCCCGGCGACAACTACCACCCGGAGAACAGCCACGTGATACCCGGCCTGCTGCGGCGCTTCCACGAGGCCAAGCAGAGCGGCGCCAGCGAGGTGGTGGTGTGGGGCACCGGCACGCCGCTGCGCGAATTCCTCTACGCCGACGATCTCGGCCAGGCCTGCGTGCACCTGATGGCGCTGCCGCAGCAGGAATATCGCAACCACGCCGGCGCGCCGGGTTTCTTCAATGTGGGCAGCCCCGACGAGGTCAGCATCCGCGTGCTGGCCGAGCTGATTGCCGACACCGTGGGCTTTCGCGGCGCGATCCGCTTCGACACCAGCAAACCCGACGGCACGCCGCGCAAGCGGCTGAACTCGCGCCGGATCGAGGCGACCGGCTGGAAGCCGACCGTGTCGCTGGTCGACGGACTGCGGCTGGCCTATCGCGACGCGCTGCAAAGCGGCCGCCTGGAGAGCCCGCCGCGGCGCCAGCCGCGGCTGGTCGCGCTGCGCTGAGCCCGCGCAGGTCCCGCCGATGAAGATCCTGCTGTACTGCCTCAATTACGCTCCCGAGCTGACCGGCATCGGCAAGTACACAGGCGAACAGGCTCGCTGGTTCGCCGCGCGCGGCCACCAGGTGCGCGTCGTCACGGCCCCGCCCTACTATCCGGCCTGGCGTGTCGGCGCCGGCTACCGCGCCTGGCAATACCGGCGCGAGCAACACGACGGCGTGCAGGTATGGCGCGCGCCGATCTGGGTGCCGCGCCGGCCGTCTGGCCTCAAGCGCGTGCTGCATCTGGCCAGCTTCGCGCTGAGCAGCCTGCCTTGCCTGCTGGCGCAATGGCGCTGGCGTCCGGACGTGGTGATGGTGGTCGAGCCGCCGCTGCTGTGCAGCCCCGCCGCGCTGCTGCTCGGCCGCTGGACCGGTGCGAAGACCTGGCTGCATGTGCAGGACTACGAGGTCGATGCCGCCTTCGCGCTCGGACTGCTGAAGCAGCCGTTGCTGCGCAGGCTCGCCTATGGGCTGGAGCGCCATGCGATGGCCGGTTTCGACCGCGTATCGACGATCTCCGAGGCAATGCTGCGGCTGGCGCGCGACAAGGGCGCGCCGGCCGCACGCACGCAACTGATTCCGAACTGGGTCGACCTGCGCGCGATCCAGCCCGGCCGCGGCAGTCTCTATCGGCGTCGGCTGGGCATTGCGCCCGATGCCACGGTGGCGCTGTACTCCGGCAACATGGGCAACAAGCAGGGGCTGGAAGTGTTGGCCGAGGCCGCGCGCCAGTTGCGCGACCGGCCAGACATCTGGTTCGTGCTGTGCGGAGACGGCGCGGGCCGTGCCGCGCTCGAGCAGGCGTGCGCCGGGCTGCCGCAGGTCCGTTTCCTGCCGCTGCAGCCGGCCTCGCGCTTTCCCGCGCTGCTGGCCGCCGCCGATCTGCATCTGCTGCCGCAGCGCGCCGATGCCGCCGACCTGGTGCTGCCGTCGAAGCTGGCGGGCATGC
>NZ_JCBAJO010000094.1:0-17057 GCF_059772245.1 Cupriavidus sp. R6-3 | reverse complement strand
TCGCCTTCCCCGCCAACCCCGCCGCCGTTCGGCTGCGAGGGGGCGAATATTAAGGGAGGGCGCGGCCGAAGGCAAGCAAATTAAGTAAAAACCCGAATTCGGCCTTGAAGTGCTTCAAAGACAACAAATGTCGCACCGGTGACAGCATCGGCGGAACGCTTCGCCTAAGCTGGCGCCCCATACCTATAAGAGAAGCACCCCTGACTACGATTCAGTCAATCAGTCGAAGGAGACAACCATGACGCTGATCCCGAACGCCGGCCTGTCGCTGGTCACTGGCGCCACCGACGTGCCGCTGTCGGACCAGACCATCGCCGAATTGCTGGCCGCCACGGCGGCGGCCCACCCGGACGCAGAGGCCGTCGTCTTCCGCGAGCAGGGAATCCGCTGGACCTGGCGCCAGTTCAGCGAGCAGGTCGACCGCCTGGCCACCGGCCTGCTGGCGCGCGGCATCGCGCGCGGCGACCGCGTCGGCATCTGGTCGCCGAACCGGCAGGAGTGGCTGGTGACCCAGTTCGCCACCGCCCGCATCGGCGCCATCCTGGTCAATATCAACCCGGCCTACCGACTGGCGGAACTGGAGTACGCGCTGAACAAGGCCGGTGTCCGGATGCTGATCACGGCCGCGCGCTTCAAGTCGAGCAACTATATCGAGATGCTGCAGAAGCTGGCGCCGGAGCTGGCCGACAGCCAGCCAGGCGCGCTGCGAGCGGCTCGGCTGCCCACGCTGCAATGGGTCGTGCGCATGGGCGAGGAGGACACCGCCGGCATGCTGCGCTATGCCGAGCTGCTGTCCCGGCCAGATACCGGTGCGCTGGACGCCGCCGGCTCGGCGCTTGGCCCGCAAGATCCGATCAATATCCAGTTCACCAGCGGGACCACCGGCAACCCCAAGGGCGCGACGCTGACGCACCACAACGTGGTCAACAACGGCCGCTTCGTGGCGATGGCCATGCGGCTGACCGACCGCGATTCGCTGTGCATCCCCGTGCCGCTGTACCACTGCTTCGGCATGGTGCTGTCGGTGCTGGCCTGCGTCAGCGTCGGCGCGCGCATGATCTTCCCCGGCGAGGCCTTCGATCCGCTGGCGACCATGCAGGCCGTGCACGAGGAACGCTGCACCGCCCTGCACGGCGTGCCGACGATGTTCATCGCCCAGCTCGATCACCCCGAATTCGCGAGATTCGACTTCACCTCGCTGCGCACCGGCATCATGGCCGGCGCCCCCTGCCCGATCGAGGTGATGAAGCGGGTCATCAAGGACATGCATATGGCCGAGGTGACGATCGCCTACGGCATGACCGAGACCAGTCCGGTTTCCTTCCAGAGTGCGACCGACGATCCGCTGGAGAAACGCGTGGCGACGGTCGGCCGGGTCCAGCCGCATCTGCAGTGCAAGATCGTCGACGAAACCGGGCAGGTCGTGCCGGTCGGCGCCACCGGCGAGCTGTGCACCCGCGGCTATTCGGTAATGCTGGGTTATTGGGAGGACGAGGCCCGCACGCGCGAGACGATCCGCGACGGCTGGATGCATACCGGCGACCTGGCGACGATCGACGAGCAGGGCTATTGCAATATCGTCGGGCGGGTCAAGGACATGGTGATCCGCGGGGGCGAGAACCTGTATCCGCGCGAAATCGAGGAATTCCTGTTCCGCCATCCCAAGGTGCAGGCGGTGCAGGTGTTCGGCGTGCCCGATCCGAAGTACGGCGAGGAGCTGTGCGCATGGATCGTGCTCAAACCCGGGCAGAGCGCGACCGAGGACGAGATCCGGGAGTTCTGCCGGGACCAGATTGCGCACTACAAGATCCCGCGTTATGTTCGTTTCGTCCACGACATGCCGATGACGGTCACCGGCAAGGTGCAGAAGTTCGTGATGCGGGAAACCATGATTCGCGAACTGGGGCTCGAGCCGGCAGCGACCGCCTGACCGTTCGCTGCGCCGTGACGGCCGGCGCTTCGGCGTCGGCTGCCGCCGTCCCCACCGCAGACCGCAGACAGGAGCGCCCGCCATGGCCGTCCACATCGTCAGGCTCGGAACCCCGCGCAGCGCCGGCGAAGGCCTGCGCATCGGCACGGTGCGCAGGCCGCCGCGCGGCGTGCCGCGCAGCGAATACGCCAGCCGGGACTTCTACGATGTCTGGTTCCCGCTGCTGTCGCCCTCTCCGGAACTGGTCGCCGAAGCCAAGCATGCCCAGGAAGAGGAAGACGACAAGGCCTGGCGCCATTTCGAGCGGCGCTTCCAGGCCGAAATGGCCGAACCCGAGGCCAGCCGCACGCTCGACCTGCTGGCCGCGCTGTCGCACCAGACCAATTTCGCGATCGGCTGCTATTGCGAGGACGAACAGCGCTGCCACCGGTCGATCCTGCGCAAGCTGCTGGCCAAGCGCGGCGCGGCGTTCGCCTAGGTCGTCTCCCTGAAGGAGGCTGGCGGCCCGCGACGCCAAAGCGGTGGAGCCGGTGCGGAGTGGCCGAGCCGGTGCGGAGCGGCGGGGACCGCGGTAAGCGGCGAGAGCGGCGGCACGCCCCGCGGACTGCGGTGACGGCGGGCAGCCCTAGAGCAGCCGCGGCCAAGGGCCAGCGGCCAGCGGCCAGCGGCCAGCGGCCACGCTATGATAGGCGCCTTGCGCACCACGCCGTTCTTTGCGACTCGCCATGCGGGCTGCGCCCACGGGTCCCGCGGATCCGTACGTTGATCCGTCCGTTGATCCGGCCGCTTATTGCCCGCTTATTGCCCGCTTATTGCCCGCTTATTGCCCGCTTATTTGCCCGCTGAGTTGCCCGCTTATTTGCCACTACGCCCATGGCATTGAACCTGGTCTGGCTGTCCTTTTTCCTGTCCGCCTTCGCCATCGGCTGCGTGCGGCTGGCACATGGCGATGCCGCCATCTTTCCGGCCATGCTGGCGAGCCTGTTCGACAGCGCCCGCACCGCCTTCGAGATCTCGCTGAGCCTGGCCGGCATCATGGCGCTGTGGCTCGGCATCATGCGGGTCGGCGAGCGTGGCGGCGTGGTGCAGGGCTTCGCGCGCGCGGTCAATCCGGTGCTGCGGCACCTGTTTCCCGGCGTCCCGCAAGGCCACCCCGCCCAGGGCGCGATGATGATGAACGTCTCGGCCAATATGCTGGGCCTGGACAATGCCGCGACGCCGCTGGGCCTGAACGCGATGCGCGAGCTGCAGACGCTGAACGACAAGCCCGACACCGCGACCGATGCGCAGATCTTGTTCATCGTGCTCAATACCGCGGGGCTGACGCTGATTCCGACCTCGGTGATCGCGATGCGGCAGGCGGTCGCGCTGAAGCAGGGTCTGGTCGGCTTCAACGCCGCCGACATCTTCCTGCCGACGCTGCTGGCGACCGGCGTGTCCTGCCTCGCCGGGCTGGTCGCGGTGGCGTGGACTCAGCGGCTCAATCTGCTCAAACCCGCCATCCTCGGCACGCTGGTGGCGATCGTGGCCGCGCTCGGCGGTCTGGCGGTCTGGCTGCGCCGCGCGCCGGCGCCGC
Organism: Cupriavidus sp. R6-3; assembly: GCF_059772245.1. NCBI lineage: Bacteria > Pseudomonadati > Pseudomonadota > Betaproteobacteria > Burkholderiales > Burkholderiaceae > Cupriavidus > Cupriavidus sp. R6-3. The sequence continues at coordinate 13,551 of NZ_JCBAJO010000094.1, read as the reverse complement.
AAGTCGACACCGTGACCGCGCTGGCGGGCAGCCTCTTTATCCTCGGCCTGATCGTGCTGTTCCTGCTGTGCGGGGCGGCGCGTCGGGTCAACGTCTATGAGGCCTTCGTCGACGGCGCCAAGGAAGGCTTCGGCGTGGCGGTGCAGATCATTCCCTACCTGGTGGCGATCCTGGTCGCGATCGGGCTGTTCCGCGCCAGCGGCGGCATGGACTGGCTGATGCAGGGCCTCGCGGCCGCCGTCGCCAGCCTCGGCCTGAATACCGACTTCGTGCCGGCGCTGCCGGTCGGCCTGATGAAGGTGCTGTCCGGCGCCGGCGCACGCGGCCTGATGGTCGACGTCATGACGACCTACGGTGTCGATTCCTTCCAGGGCAAGCTGGCCGCGATCATCCAGGGATCGACCGAAACCACCTTCTATGTGCTGGCGGTCTACTTTGGCAGCGTCAATGTGCGTCGTACCCGGCATGCGCTGGGCTGCGCACTGTTCGCCGATGCGGTGGGCTTGGTCGCCGCCATCGGCATCGCCTACCTGTTCTTCCATTGATAGGACTGGGCTGGCGGCTTACGGGGACAGATTACTGTTGCACTGACACAACGAAATCGTACCGATTTCAGCTTTTTGGAACGCGGACCTTGGTGCGTCGCAACAAGCCGCGTATAGTGAAGTCTGTCTCCTCCACCACCTCGGTGGATTCCAGCCCGCGCACAACCTGCGCGGGTTTTTTTTCGTCCACATTTCGGCGCTTCCTGGCGGGGCGGCCTGACTCCGCTCCGACGCGTTGGTGCGCTGCAGCATAAACGAGTCGATGAAGTAAGCGAGCACTCGCCATCGAAGGGAAGCCCGCACGCGAAACAGGGGCCGGATCCCGATCCAGGACTCCCGGCTGGCGTGTGCCGCCCGATATCCTAGAATGGTCGTGACTCCCGTCCCTTTCCGGCCGAGGCACGCCATGCCTGAGATCCTGTTTCCCAGCAGCGTCCCCACCTACTGCGCAGCCAGCCTGACGCTGTCGTGCCCCGCCACCGTCAACGGCCAACCGTCCCGCTATTCGATCACCGCCGAAGCGCTCGAGTCGCATTTCGGCGCGCGCTCGCCGCGCGAGGAAGACCTGGTACGTGCCTTCACCGACCATCGGCCGCGCATCGAAAGCATCGCGCAGTCGCTGTTCGAGATGACCCGTTCGCGCAATATCGTGCTGCGCAGCGGGCACGTCCGCTTCGTTCCCGAATCCTGATCCCGACGCGCTGATGGCATGGCGCCAACACGCCCGCCAATTAATTGACCGAACGGTCGGTTTATATATAATGCTTCCTACCGCCCGGCCCACGCACGGCCGGGACCCGCCAGAGGAGGCGCTATGTACACCCAAAGCCTGGACCTGCCCCAACAGCCCCTGCCGGCCGACGCGCAGCGCGCCGCCAACGAAGGCGCGCATGCTCCCAGCAACGCGGCCGAAAGCGCCGAGGCGCAGGCCGCGTTTGATGCGCGCCTGGCCGCGGACGGCAAGATCGAGCCGCAGGACTGGATGCCTGCCGCCTACCGCAAGACGCTGGTCCGCCAGATTTCGCAGCACGCGCATTCCGAGATCATCGGCATGCTGCCCGAGGGCAACTGGATCACGCGCGCGCCGTCGCTCAAGCGCAAGGCGATCCTGCTGGCGAAGGTGCAGGACGAAGGCGGCCACGGCCTCTATCTCTATTCGGCGGCCGAGACGCTGGGCACCTCGCGCGACGAGATGGTCGACGCCCTGCATCGCGGCAAGGCCAAGTATTCGTCGATCTTCAACTACCCGACGCTGACCTGGGCCGATGTCGGCGTGATCGGCTGGCTGGTCGACGGCGCGGCGATCATGAACCAGATTCCGCTGTGCCGCTGCTCCTACGGTCCGTATGCGCGGGCGATGATCCGCATCTGCAAGGAAGAGTCGTTCCACCAGCGCCAAGGCTTCGACGCGCTGCTGGCGATGATGCGCGGCACCGACGCGCAGCGCGAGATGGTGCAGGACGCGGTCAACCGCTGGTGGTTTCCGGTGCTGATGATGTTCGGCCCGCCCGATGCGGCGTCGACCAACAGCGCGCAGACCATGGCCTGGGGCATCAAACGGATCTCGAACGACGACCTGCGCCAGAAATTCGTCGATGCAACGGTCGAGCAGGCCAAGGTACTCGGCGTCTCGCTGCCCGACCCCGGCCTGCGCTGGAACGAGGAACGCGGCCACTACGACTACAGCCCGCTGGACTGGGACGAGTTCTGGCGGGTCATCAACGGCGACGGCCCGTGCAACCGCGAACGGCTGGCCACGCGCGTCAAGGCGCACGAGGACGGCGCCTGGGTACGCGAGGCCGCGCTGGCCCACGCCGCCAAGGTGGCACAGCGCGAAGCGGCGCAAGCCCGCGCCGCGGCCTGAGCCGCAACGGCTCCGGCAAGTGACCGCAAGCCGCCGACAGGAGACAAGCAAGATGACGCAAAAGGAATGGCCGCTGTGGGAAGTGTTCGTCCGCAGCAAGCAGGGCCTGGAACACAAGCATTGCGGCAGCCTGCACGCGGCCGACGCGCACCAGGCGCTGCGCATGGCGCGCGACGTCTATACGCGGCGCCAGGAAGGCGTGTCGATCTGGGTGGTGCCGTCGTCCGCGATCACCGCCAGCGTGCCCGACGAGAAGGCGGAGCTGTTCGACCCGATGGCCGACAAGATCTACCGGCATCCGACCTTCTATCAGCTGCCCGATGAAGTCAACCATATGTAAGAAGGGCCGCGCATGACCGCCACGCTCAGTCCCACCCCTTCGCCGCTGCTGTCCAACCTGCCGCTGGCGCGCACCGCCGGCTGGCAGTACGTGCTGCGCCTGGCCGACAACGCGCTGATCCTCGGCCAGCGCAACGCCGAGTGGTGCGGCCACGGACCCGTACTGGAAGAAGACATCGCGCTGGCCAATATCAGCCTGGACCTGATCGGCCAGGCGCGCCTGCTCTATGCGCGCGCCGGGGAACTGGAGGCCGAACTGACCGGCCGGGCGCGCCACGAGGACGACTACGCCTACTGGCGCGGCGAGCGAGAATTCCGCAACTGGACGCTGCTGGAGCTGCCGCACAGCGGGCCGCTGGCCGGCACCGCCTCGTCGGACCGCGACTACGCCGTCACCATCGTGCGCAACTTCCTGTACAGCGCGCTGATGGTCGAGCTGTGGAGCGCGCTCGAAGGCAGCCGCGACGCGGGCCTGGCCGCGATCGCCTCGAAGTCGATCAAGGAAGCGCGCTATCACCTGCATCACGGCGCCGACTGGCTGGTGCGGCTGGGCGACGGCACCGAGCTGTCGCACGAACGCACGCAGCGCGCGCTGGACCATCTGCTGCCCTATATGAACGAATGCTTCGTGCCAGATCCGGTCGAACAGGAAGCGGCGGCGCAGGGCATCGCGGTGCCGACCGCGGAACTGCGGCCGGCCTGGCAGGCGACCGTCGAGCAGACCGTGGCCGAAGCCACGCTGACGCTGCCCGCCGCGACCGGTTTCGTGTCGACCGGCAAGCAGGGCCTGCACTCCGAGCACATGAGCTACCTGCTGGCGCAGATGCAGAGCCTGGCGCGCGCCCATCCCGGCGCGCACTGGTAACGGCGGACGCCGCGCATATCGAGGCCGATCCCATGCCAGCCACCTTGACCCTCCCGGGCATGCACGCGGATTCCGACGCGGATTCCGACGCGGCTTCCCACGCGGATTCCCACGCAAACGGGCACCCGGACACCCGCCTGCACGCAGTCCACGCCGATGCCGACGCGCAAGCGCGCGCGGCCCGCGCCTGGACCGTGCTCGACGCGGTGCCCGATCCCGAGATCCCGGTGGTATCGATTCGCGATCTCGGCATCCTGCGTGAAGTGGCGATCGCCGACGACGGCGCGCTGGAGATCGTGATCACGCCCACTTATTCGGGCTGCCCCGCGATGGCGGAGATCGCCGAGGACATCGGCCGCGCGCTCGACCAGGCGGATCTTGGCCCGTGGAAGATCCGCACCGTGCTGGCGCCGGCGTGGACTACCGACTGGATCACCGCCGAGGGCCGCGACAAGCTGCGGGCCTACGGCATCGCGCCCCCGGCGCGCTGCGCCGACCAGGGGGCGCCAACCCGGCCGGTGCGCTTCGTGCCGCGCCATCGCGCGCCCGGCGATACTGGCGCTACGAACGCTACGGGCGCTCGGGTTGCTACGGGCGCCGCAGGTGCCACGGGCGCCGCAGGTGCCACGGGCGCCGTAGGTGCCACGGGCGCCGCAGGTGCCACGGGCGCCGTAGGTGCCACGGGCGCCAGGGCCACCGACAACGTCACCTGCCCGCACTGCGGCAGCCCCGACACCGAGCCGCTGTCGCAGTTCGGCTCGACCGCGTGCAAGGCGCTCTACCGCTGCCGCGCCTGCCGCGAACCGTTCGACTACTTCAAACCGTACTAGCCACCGTACCAGCCAGGCCGCCCGGCTCGCGCCGCGGCCCACCGTTCCCACGCCGCCATGACCCCTCAGTTCCATCCGCTGCGCGTGGCGCAGGTCCGCCCCGAAACTGCCGACACCGTCTCCGTCGCCTTCGAGGTCCCGCCCGCGCTGCGTGACGCCTACCGCTTCAAGCAGGGCCAGTTCCTGACGCTGCGCACGTCGATCGACGGCCAGGAGGTACGGCGCTCGTATTCGATCTGCTGCGGCGTGCAGGACTACGACCAGCAGGGCGAGTTGCGCGTCGCGGTCAAGCGGGTCGACGACGGGCTGTTCTCGAACTTCCTGCACGATGCGGTGGTGCCGGGCCACACGATCGACGTGATGACGCCGGACGGCCGCTTCCATGTCCCGCTCGACCCCGAGGCGGCGCGCCACTACGTCGCCTTCGCCGCCGGCAGCGGCATCACCCCGGTGATGTCGCTGATCCGGACCACGCTGGCGGTCGAGCCGAACAGCCGCTTCACGCTGGTGTACGGCAACCGCAATGTCGACAGCATCATCTTCGCCGAGGCGCTGGACGACCTGAAGAACCAGTACCTGTCGCGCCTGACGCTGTACCACGTGCTGTCCCGCCAGCCACAGGAGGTCGACCTGCTGCACGGCCGGCTCGACCGCGCGCGGGTGCAGGCCTTCCTCGAGACGCTGATCCCGGTCGACGACATCGATGCGGCCTTCGTCTGCGGCCCGGCCTCGATGATCGACGACGTCGAGGCCGCGCTGAAGGACGCCGGCCTGGACCCGCACAAGATCCACGCCGAGCGCTTCGGCGTGCCGCTGGCGCAGCCGCGCCGCCAGCCCGTCAAGGTGACCACCGACGAGGCCGGCACCGCGCAGCTGGTGGTGGTGCTCGACGGCAAGCAGCACGCGATGCGCATTCCGCTGCAGGACGCCAACGTGCTCGACACCGCGCTGGCCGCCGGGCTGGACCTGCCCTATGCCTGCAAGGGCGGGGTCTGCTGCACCTGCCGCGCCAAGGTGCTCGAGGGCAAGGTCGAGATGGAGAAGAACTACACGCTCGAGCCCTGGGAGATGGACAAGGGCTTCGTGCTGACCTGCCAGGCCCGGCCGCTGACCGAGCGAGTGGTGGTCAGCTACGACGAGCGATAGGCCGGAAGTGGACCGCGGGACCGCGGGACAGCGCCGCCGCCGAACCCCGTGACCCCAACACGGCCGAACGCGGGACGCAGCGCGCGACGAAACCCGCGACCGGACCCGAGCCGAATGCGCGGCGGCGCACGCACCGCCGCCGTCCCGCCGCGATGCATGGTTAAAATGGCCGCTGCCTGAAACCGGGCGCCCGGAGGCCACCGCGCAGATACCGCGCCGCCCCGGCCCGGATACTGGCCAGATACTGGCCAGATACTGCCCGGATACTGTCCGGATACTGCCCGGATGCGGCGCCGCCCGCCGCCCGCGCGGTGCTGTTGAGCCGTCTTATCCATATACAATCACGGCCATGCAATACATCCACGTCGTCAACGGTGACATGGCGGGCAACACGCTGCGCCAGGCACTGGCGCAAGCCGCCCGTCCGGACCCCGTCGTCGTGCTGCGCGACGACCTGGCCGTCGGCCCGATCGCCGATGTGGACAGCAGCGGCCTGATCCGCTCCGGCTTCTGGCAGCGCGTGGCCCCGCACAGCGAGATCGACTTCGCCGCCGAGATGCGCCAGGCGCTGGACCAGCTGCAGGGCCTGCGCCAGAGCGAGCCCGAGGTCGCGATCTGGCACGGCCAGAGCGCCTCCGACCAGCTGATGCTGCGCCGGGTCGTGTTCCACCTGTACCAGAGCCCGCAGCGGATCAACGAGGTCGCGATGGACAGCCGCGAGCTCGACGGCACCACCCAGGGCAACCTGACCGCGATCGGCATGTATCCGGCCGCCCGGCTGGCGCGCCGCTTCTCCACCATCGCACCGGTCTCGGTGCTGCGGCTGGGCCGGCTCGGCTACGAGTGGCAGCAGAACGTCAAGGAAAACGCCGACGTGCGGCTGTGGAAGGGCAATACGCTGGTGCCGGCGGCCTACCACTCCGTCGACGAGGTGATCCTGGAGCGCGCCCCGCTCGAATGGACGCCCGCGGCCCAGGTGGTCGGCAGCGTGATGGGCGCGATCGAAGGCCTGCTGGCCAGCGACTGGTTCGTGTTCTGGCGCTGCCGCGAACTGATCGGCGCCGGCCAGATGGTGCTGCGTGGCAATGCCGATTCGCTGCAGACCTGCGAGCTGCGGCGAAACCTGACGGCCGATTCCTGATGGCCCGTACCAAGGCGCCCGACTTCGAGGCCCAACGCGAACAGATCCTCGAGCTGGCCGCGGCGGCGTTTGCCGCCAGCAGCTATCCGAGCACGTCGATGGCCGACCTGGCCGCGGCCTGCGGCACCTCGAAGGCGCGGCTGTACCACTACTACGAGAGCAAGGAAGCGATCCTGTTCGACCTGCTCGATCGCTATACGCGCCGGCTGATGCTGATCGTCACCGAGGTCGAGGCCGAGGCCGAGCGCCAGGGCCACAGCGAGCGCGACAGCTTCGCCAACCTGATCCGCGCCTTCCTGGCCGAGTACGAGACCTCGCAGACCCGGCATATCGCGCTGATCAACGACGTCAAGTTCCTCGCGCCCGAGCAGCGGGACATCATCCTGAAGCGCGAGCGCGATGTGGTCGCGGCCTTCTCGCGCCAGTTGCGGCGGGCCTATCCGGAACGGGTCACGCGCGAGAACCAGACCGCGCTGACGATGACGGTGTTCGGCATGATCAACTGGACCTTCACCTGGCTCAAGCCGGGCGGCAAGCTGTCCTACGCCGACTTCGCCGAGATGGTGATCGACCTGCTGGCGGGCGGCCTGCCCGGACACGCGCGCGCCTGACGCCGCGGCGCTCCCGCGATAGAATGCCGCCTGCGCCGGGGACGACCCCGCGCCGCCGCGGCAAGCCGTTCCGGCTTCGAGATTCGATCCAGCGGCGCCCGACCAACCGGGGACGGCCCCGATGCCTCGACACCATCGCAGCCCATCATGCCCTGGATCTACGTTCTGCTCGCCGGCCTCACCGAAATCGCCTGGGCCACCGGCCTCAAATACTCCGAAGGTTTCTCCCGCCTGTGGCCATCGGCCTTCACCATCGTGACGATGGTGGTCAGCTTCTGGCTGTTGTCGCTCGCCATGCGCGCACTGCCGCTCGGCACCGCCTACGCGGTCTGGACCGGCATCGGCGCGGTCGGCTCGTTCGCCGTCGGCATCCTGCTGTTCGGCGAATCGGCCAGCTTCTGGCGGCTGTTCAGCGCCGGCCTGGTGCTGGCCGGCATCGTCGGCCTGAAGCTGTCGTCGTAGCGGCGCGCGCGACACCGGCGGCGGCGGGGGCAGAGACACGCGCGACGGCGAGGGTGCCAACGAAGGCGCCGACGAGGGCGGCGACCCCGGCGCGGGTCACGACCACTCTGCCTCCTCGCGCCGGCGCCGCTGCTCGCGGTCCTGCCTGAACATTTCCTCGAGCTCGTCGCGCGCCTGCCGCGCCAGCGACACCATCGTCTTCTGGTCGGTGTAGTGCGGGTAGAAGCGGTCGATCGCGACGATGTTGTGGCGGCGGAATTTCATCGCCGCGGCGCGGGCCTCGGCCGGGTCCAGCCCCAGCCCCTCGAGCACGCGCCGGCCGAGCATCAGCGAGCCCTCGAACATCTCGCGCTCGAACAGCTCGACGCCGCGGTCCTTCAGCAGATAGACGTGCGACACATGGCGGGCGCGGGCGTAGATGCGCAGATGCGGAAAGCGCTGGCGCACGCGGTCGATCAGCGCCAGGCTCTCGTCCATGCCGTCGACCGCGACCACCAGGATCTTTGCCTTCGCCGCGCCCGCGGCTTCGAGCAGGTCCATGCGCGTGGCATCGCCATAGAAGACCTTGAAGCCGAACTGCCGCAGGAAATCGATCTGATCGGGGTCGTGGTCGAGCACCGTCACGCCGATGCCCTGCGCATACAGCAGACGGCCGACGATCTGGCCGAAGCGGCCGAAGCCGGCGATCAGCACCGGGTTGTCCTGCGGTTCGATGGTCTCGTCCGCCCGCTGGCGCAGCTTGCCGGCCCGCGGCGCGACGATCTGGTCGTAGGCCAGCAGCAGCAACGGCGTGGTCACCATCGACAGCGCCACCACCAGCACCAGCAGCGCGGCGATGTTCTCGGGCAGCAGCCCGGCGGAGCGCGCCACGCCGAACACGACGAAGGCGAACTCGCCGGCCTGCGAGATCAGCAACGCAAACAGCAGGCGCTGGCCGCGCGCGATCTCGAAGCGGGGCGCCAGCAGCCGCAGCACCAGCACCTTGGCGCCGACCACCGCGGCGACCATCCCCAGCACCTGCCACGGCTGCTGCGCCATCACGCCGAAGTCGATCGACATGCCGACCGCCATGAAGAACAGCCCCAGCAGCAGGCCCTTGAAGGGCTCGATGTCGGCCTCCAGCGCGTGGCGGTATTCCGAGTCGGCCAGCAGCACGCCGGCGAGGAAGGTGCCGAGCGCCATCGACATGCCGACCGCTTCCATCATCGCGGCGATGCCGACCACCAGCAGCAGCGCGAAGGCGGTGAACATCTCGCGCATGCCGGTGCGGGCGATGAAGCGCAGCGCCGGACGAACCAGGTAGCGCCCCCCGATCACCACCGCGGCGATCACCGCCACCGCCTTGGCCGCGCCGATCCAGGCCGGTCCGTCCGCCGGCTGCGAACCGTCAAAGGTCAGCATCGGCAGCAAGGCGATCATCGGGATCGCGGCGATGTCCTGGAACAGCAGGATGCCGAAGCTGGCCTTGCCGGCCGGCGTGGCGAACAGATTGCGCTCGCCCAGCGTCGCCAGCGCGATCGCGGTCGACGACAGCGCCAGGCCCAGCCCGGCCACCAGCGCGACCTGCCAGCTGGCGCCGAAGGCCGCGGCCAGCGCGCCGATCAGCAACGCGCAGCCGGCCATCTGCAGGGCGCCATAGCCGAAGATGGTCTGGCGCAGCGCCCACAGCTTGGTGGGCGCCAGCTCCAGGCCGATCACGAACAGCATCAGCACGACGCCGAATTCCGAGAAGCTCAGGATCGATTCGACGTCGGTGACCACCCGCAGCGCCCAGGGCCCGATCGCCGCGCCGGCGAGCAGATAGCCGAGCACCGCTCCCAGGCCGAAACGGCGCGCCAGCGGCACCGCCACCACCGCGGCGACCAGGAACACCAGCACCACGCGCAGCGCATCATGCGGATTCATGCGAGCTCCAGCCGGGCGGCGGCGGTGGCCGCGGTGGCCGCGGTGGCCGCCTTGGTCGAGCCGCCTTCGTCGCCGTGGCCGAGCGCGGCCATGACCTCGGCGATCACGCGCTGCACACCCGCCTCGTCCAGCCGGTAGGCGTCGTGGATCGCGATCGGCGCGCGCCACGTCATGCCGCATTCCAGCGCCATCTGCTCCAGCGGCAACAGGAACGAGGACAGCGGATGCCGGTGCACGCCCTCCGCCGAGTAGGCCTCCTCGGTGCCGCGCGTGCTGGCCACCACCAGGCAGGACTTGCCGCGCAGCGCGGTGCCGCCCGGGCCGTGGGCCCAGCCGCGCTCGAGCACCTCGTCCATCCACAGCTTCAGCAGCGGCGGCACGCTGAACCAGAAGGTCGGAAACTGCAGCACCACGGTGTCGGCGCACGACAGCGCGCGCTGCTCGGCCACCACGTCGATGTCGTAGTCGGGATAGCGTGCATAGAGATCGCGCACGTCGACATCGGGCAGCGCGGCGAGCGCCTCGGCCAGCGGCCGGTTCACATGCGAGCGCTTCGCGCGCGCATTGGCATAGATCACAACGATGGGTCGGGCGGGCATGGTGTGTAGCAGGCGTTACTTTCAACGGCAGGGCGGGATGGCGCGGAACGCCGCAACAGACTGCGGCGTTGCAACATTTCCACACCCGGGAATCGCCGGATCGGCAAGCAAGATATTGATTTTTAACGGATTACTGGAATGTCAGTCCGGCCGCCCAGCGCTCTGCGACGCACCATGCTTACGCCAAACTGACAAATGCGCTACAATACTTTTCGCGTTGCCGCAAGATAGGATTTGCCCCATCCATTAGGAAATTGCATTCTGATGGTCTACTTTGACAAGTCTGCTTGCCGCGATGTGACGTTTATACCCTGAATCGCCCAAGGAACAGAAAGTGAATCCGCTCGAACTGAGCAAGGCGGTCGGTGCCTTCACCGACGAAGATCTTCGCAAAGCAGCCGCAGCCTCGCAGGCCGCCCAGCGCCCGACCACTCTGGTGCGCGAGCTGGGGGCCCAGCATCGCTCGCGCCTGCTGAAGCATTTTCTCGCCCTTGGCGAGGAAGATCGCCTGCTCCGCTTCGGCCAGTCGGTGGGCGACCACGTGATCGAGGCCTATGTCGACAGCATCGACTTCGACCACGACACGGTGTTCGGCGTCTACGACGAGCATATCGAGCTGGTCGGTGTCGGCCACTTCGCCAACCTGCGCGACAACGCCCAGGGCCGCGTGGCCGAGTTCGGCGTATCGGTGTCGCAGAGCGCGCGCGGGCGCGGCATCGGCAGCGCGCTGTTCGAGCGCGCCGCCATCCATGGCCGCAACACGAACGTGCGCACGCTGTACATGCACTGCCTGTCGCGCAACGCCGCGATGATGCACATCGCCAAGAAGGCCGGCATGAAGGTCCAGTACGCCTACGGCGAGGCCGATGCCTACCTGGAGCTGCCGCCGGCGGACACGGTCAGCCGCCTGACCGAGGCGATCGACGAACAGGTCGCGGACCTGGACTACGTGGTGCGCCGCAACCTGCGCGACGCGCGCCGCTTCGGCCAGCGCTTCTGGCGCTCGATCATGCCGCAGAAGAGCACGGCCTGATCGGCATCGACACCCGCCGACAGGGAAACGGCGCGCCGACTGGCGCGCCGTTTTTCGTTTGGATCCTGCCAGGGGAACGCCGCCGGGCCAGGCGGTCGTCAAGGCGCTCCGCCGCTTGGCTGCCCCGGGGGCGTGCCGCTCGGTGTGTCCGCCGCTCGCTCGGCCGCTCGGTCGCTCGGTCGCTCAGCCGCCGACCACCGGCAGCGCCGTGGTGTCCTTGATCGATTCGAGCGCGAAACTCGAGCGCACATCGATTACCGCCGGATGGGCCAGCAGCTGGTCCTTCATGAAGCGGGCGAAGTGGTCCATGTCCTCGACGTAGACCTTCAGCAGCAGGTCCATCTCGCCGGTCATCGCATGGCAGGCGGCGACCTCCGGCCAGATCGCGATGGCGGCGCGGAACAGGTCCAGCGGCGCCTTGCCCTTGGGCGCGCCGCCGTGCTTCTCCAGGCGTACGTTGATGTAGGCCAGCAGCCCCAGCCCGATCTTGCCCGGCTCCAGCAGCGCTGCGTACTGCCGGATCACGCCGATCTCCTCCAGCCGGCGGATGCGCCGCAGGCATGGGCTAGGCGACAGGCTGACGCGCTCCGCGACTTCGAGATTGGTCAACCGCCCGTTGGTCTGCAGGACCTCGAGGATCTTCCGGTCGATCTTGTCCAGCTCCACCTTGCTCACGATATTGTTGCTCCGCAATAAGACAGCCAGCAATTTTTTTGCGCAAATTTAGCAAGACGGGCACAAGGTTGCAATTTTTTGTGAGATGACGTGTCCTCTGGCGCCGAGCCGCCGCCATTCCACGACGGCCGGACGAATGCACGGCTCGGCCGAGCACGCCGCGAGTCGGCCGAGTACGGCCGCCGGCGAACGCCAACGACAAAGCGCGCGGCCTTTCGGACCGCGCGCTTCTTATTGCTCCGTATCGGCCTCACCGCGCTGCGGCGGGACGCCGGGGGAGCGCCGGGGAATTACCGCTCAACCGCCCTCGGTCGACGGCACCGCGGGGTTGTTCGGCTGCGTCGGCGGGGTGCCGGCATTGCCGGCGGTTCCCGGTGCGCCCGGCGCGCCGGGTGCGCCCTTCATGCCGTGGTGGTGGCGGTGCATCCGCTCCATCCGCTGGTGATGGGCCTGGCGCATGCCGGCGCCGATTTCGTCGCGCGTCAGCTTGCCGTCCTTGTTGGCATCGAGGCGGTCGTAGTGGTTGGCCAGGCGCGGCATGCCGGCCTCGGCCTCCTGCTTGCTCAGCGCGCCGTCGCCATCCTTGTCGGCGGCCTTGAAGCGCGCATCGAAGCGCTCGCGCATCTGCTGGCGGTGCTGCTCGTGCCGGGCCTTGTGAAAGGCGCGCATCTCGTCCCGGTCGATCTTGCCGTCCTTGTTGGCATCGACGCGGGCGAACATCGCATCGGCTTCCGCCTTCGAGATCGCGCCGTCGCGGTCGGTATCGGCCGCGCGCAGCGACATGCCGCCGTGGTGGCCGTGGTGGCGATGATGACGGTGGTCGTGGCCGTCGGCGCGGTGACCCTTGTGCGCCGGCTTGCCTTCCGCCGCGGAGGCAGCGGCGGCTGCTTGCGGCACGCCCTGGGTGACGGGGGCCGGTGCCTGAGTCTGCGCGATCGCGCTGCCGCCGATCGCCAGGAACACCGCCGAAGCGGCCAGCAACTGGTGAACAGGGCGCGGCTTGATGGTGTTTCGTGACATGTCTGTTTTCCTTGTTTCGGTCGACTGGTCGGATTGACCATGTACCGATTAGAACGCAGACGATGGCGGGAAGTTGGCCGGATTAATAGGATGTTACGCGGCTCACAGAAACGGCCCCGGGCTGTAAACGGCCGCAATACGGGAGCAATACGCGACCAATACGGGGACGGTACGAAAGTGATACAGAACGCCGCAAGCCGGTTCGCATCGCGCCTTCGCCCGTTCAGCCCCGTTCAGCCCCGTTCAGCCCGTTCAGCCCGTTCAGCCCGTTCAGCCCGGTTCAGCCCGGTTCAGCCCTTGGACATCATCGCCCCGTCGTCGCCCTGGTCCATGCCTGGGCTCATGCCCGGATTCATGCCGGGGTTCACTGCGGGGTTCATGCCGGGATTGGCGCCGGGGTTGTAGCCAGGATTGGCCCCCGGGTTGTAGCCGGGATTGGCGCCGGGATTGAAGCCGGGATTGGGCGCATGCTGCGGCGGAACGTGCGCGGCCACGCCCGGATTCGTCGCCATGCCG
>NZ_JCBAJO010000093.1:0-17109 GCF_059772245.1 Cupriavidus sp. R6-3 | reverse complement strand
CCGCCGAAGCCGGGGCGTTCGTGCCCTCGGCGGGCGTGGCGGCCGCCAGCGAGCCCTGCATCACCGCCTCGCGCTTCTCCAGCAGATGCTGGCGCAGGATCGCGGCGAGGCGCTTGCCGTCGCGCGCTTCCAGCGCCTGGATCATGGCCTCGTGGTCCTGCACCGCGCGGTCCCATTTCTGGGTCTGCTGGTTGGAGCGGAAGCGCAGCGCCTTGAGCCGGCGGTTGATCGACAGATAGGTCTGGCGCAGCACGCCATTGCGCGCGGCCGCGTTGATGCGGTCGTGGATCTCCTGGTTGCGGCTGTAGTAGCCGGAGAGATCGTTCTGCGCGCGGCAGGCCAGCATCGCGTAATGCAGCGCCTTGATCTGCGCCAGCTCGGCCGGCGTGATGCGCTCGCAGGCCAGTTCGCCGGCAAACGCTTCCAGTCCGGCCATCAGCTCGAAGGTCTCCCAGATCTCGGCCTCGGTCATGCGCGACACGCTGGCGCCGCGGTTCGGCGAGATCTCGATCAGGTTCTCGGCGGCCAGCACCTTGAACGCCTCGCGCAGCGGCGTGCGCGAAATCCCCAGCGTCTCGCACAGCTCGCGCTCGTTGAGCTTCATGCCGGGCTTGAGCACGCCCTCGGTGATGAACTTGCGCAGGTGCTCGACCACGGTGTCGTGCAGGCGCTGGCGCTCCAGCCGGGGCAGCAGCGGGGTGGCGCCGCTGTCGGGCAGCGGTTCCCCTTCGGCGGAATTTTGCATTCAAAGTCCTTATCCGTGATGTCCCGGCCATTCTAGCGCACAGTCGCGTGGAACTGTCCCGCAGCCCGCATGGTGCCGGCAATCCGGGTAAACGAGCGCGCTTGCGGGGCAATTTCCGCTTGGGATCGCCGGGGCCGGCTGCTAGAGTATTTTGAATTCAAAATTCAACAAGGAGGCACCCGCCCATGATCTCGCTCGATTTCCACCCCGCCGGCCGCCACTTCCTGCAGATCCCGGGACCGAGCCCGGTACCGGATCGCATCCTGCGTGCAATCAGCTATCCGACCATCGACCATCGCGGGCCGGAATTCGGGGCGCTCGGGCGCAAGGTGCTGGCCGACATCCGCAAGATCTTCAAGACCGAGCACCCGGTGATCATCTATCCCGCCTCGGGCACCGGGGCCTGGGAGGCCGCGCTGTCGAACACCACCAGCCCGGGCGACACCGTGCTGATGTACGAGACCGGGCATTTCGCCACGCTGTGGAAGTCGATGGCCGAGTCGCTGGGCCTGCAGCCGGAATTCCTCGGCCTGCCGGGCATCGAGGGATGGCGGCGGGGCGTGCAGCCCGACATGATCGAGGCGCGGCTGCGCGAGGACAGCGGCCATCGGATCCGCGCGGTCTGCGTGGTCCACAACGAGACCTCGACCGGCGTGACGTCCGACATCGCCGCGGTGCGCCGCGCGATCGATGCGGCCGGTCATCCGGCGCTGCTGATGGTCGATACGATCTCGGGCCTGGCCTCGGCCGACTATCGGCACGACGAGTGGGGCGTGGACGTGACGGTGTCGGGCTCGCAGAAGGGCCTGATGCTGCCGCCGGGCATCAGCTTCAACGCGCTGTCGCCAAAGGCCATCGCCGCCAGCAAGGCAGCGCGCATGCCGCGCAGCTTCTGGCGCTGGGACGAGATCATCGAGTCCAACAAGAACGGCTACTGGCCGTACACGCCGAACACCAACCTGCTGTACGGCCTGTCCGAGGCGCTCGACATGATCCTGGAGGAGGGGCTGGACAATGTGTTCGCGCGCCATCAGCGCCTGGGCGAGGCGACCCGCCGCGCGGTGCGCGCCTGGGGCCTGGAGATCCAGTGCGCCGATCCGGCGGTCTACAGCCCGGTGCTGACCGGCGTGATGATGCCCGAGGGCGTCGACGCCGACGCGGTGCGCAAGCGCATCTACGAACGCTTCAACATGTCGCTGGGCCAGGCGCTGGGCAAGATGCGCGGCAAGATGTTCCGTATCGGCCATCTTGGCGACTGCAACGACCTGACGCTGATGGCGACGCTGTCGGGCTGCGAGATGGGACTGAAGCTGTCGGGCGTGCCGCTGCAGGGCAGCGGCGTGGCCGCGGCGATGGAGTACCTGACGTCGCATGCCGATACGCCGGCGCTGAAGGCCGCCGCCTGAGCGGATGGAGCTGCGATGACGGATCTGTCCACGCGCCTGGCCTCCACGTCGGTCCCTTCGTTGGCGTCACCATTGCCCGCGGCGCCGCTCGTCAGGCCGCTGCACTTCGTCCGCTCCGAGGGCGGGCCCGGCTCGCCGCTGGCGGCGCGGCTCAAGCGCGAGCTGCGCGGCGACGTGCTGTTCGACCGCGCCAGCCGCGGCCGCTATGCCACCGACGCGTCGATCTACCAGATCATGCCGGTCGGCGTGGTGGTGCCGCGCGACCAGCGCGATCTGCTGCTGGCGCTGGAGATCGCACGCGACGCGCATGCGCCGGTGCTGGCGCGCGGCGCCGGCACCAGCCAGTGCGGCCAGACCGTCGGCGAGGCGCTGGTGATCGACAACAGCAAGTGGCTGAACCAGGTGATCGACTTCGATCCGGTCGCGGCCACGGTCACGGTCGAGCCCGGCATCGTGCTCGACCACCTGAACGCCTGGCTCAAGCCGCACGGGCTGTGGTTCCCGGTCGACGTCTCCACCGGCGCGCAATGCACGATCGGCGGCATGGCGGGCAACAACTCCTGCGGCTCGCGCTCGCTCGCCTACGGCAACATGGTGCACAACGTGCTGGCGATCGACGCGGTGCTGGCCGACGGCGCGCAATGCCATTTCGGCTCGCTGGCGCAGGCGCCCACCGATCCGCGCGTGCAGGCGATGCTGGCGCAGCTGCGCGCGATCGCCACGCGCGAGCGCGACGAGATCGCCGAGCGCATGCCCAAGGTGCTGCGACGCGTCGCGGGCTACAACATCGACCTGTTCGACTGCCAGAATCCGCGCGCCTATACCGACGACGGACACGCCAACCTGTCGCACCTGCTGGTCGGCTCCGAAGGCACGCTGGCCTACAGCCGGCAAATCACGCTGAAGCTCGCGCCGCTGCCGACGCACAAGGTGCTGGGCGTGGTCAATTTCCCGACCTTCTACCAGGCAATGGAAATGACCCAGCATATCGTCGGGCTCTCGCCGGTCGCGGTCGAGCTGGTCGACCGCACGATGATCGACCTGTCGATGGCCAACCCGGCCTTCCGCCCGGTCATCGCGTCGGCGCTGCGGGGCGAGCCGCAGGCGATCCTGCTGGTCGAGTTCGCCGGCGAGGATGCCGCCGCGCTGCGCGCCGACCTCGATGCGCTGGGCGAGCTGATGGGCGATCTCGGCCTGCCCGGCTCGGTGGTCAAGATGCCGGACGCCGGCGCGCAGAAGGCGCTTTGGGAAGTGCGCAAGGCGGGCCTGAACATCATGATGAGCATGAAGGGCGACGGCAAGCCGGTCTCCTTCATCGAGGACTGCGCGGTGCCGCTGCCGCACCTGGCCGAGTACACGCGCCGGCTGACCGAGGTGTTCCATCGCCACGGCACCGAGGGCACCTGGTATGCGCACGCCAGCGTCGGCACGCTGCACGTGCGGCCGATCCTCGATATGCGCCGCGATGGCGCCGCGAAGATGCGCGCGATCGCCGAGGAGGCCGCCGCGCTGGTGCGCGAGTACAAGGGCGCCTATTCGGGCGAGCACGGCGACGGCCTGTGCCGCGGCGAGTGGGTGGCCTGGCAATACGGCCCGCGCATCCATGCCGCCTTCGGCGAGATCAAGGCGCTGTTCGATCCGGACAACCGCTTCAACCCCGACAAGATCGTGCGGCCGCCGAAGATGGACAAGCGCGAGCTGTTCCGCTTTCCGCCGGGCTACCAGCGGCTGCCGCTGCAGCCGGCGCTCGACTGGTCGGCCTGGAACGTCCAGCGCGATCCGCTGAGCGGCGAGGAAACGCCGCCGGGCAGCGGCGACGATCGCACCGGCGGGCTCGCCGCCGCGGTCGAGATGTGCAACAACAACGGCCACTGCCGCAAGTTCGACGCCGGCACCATGTGCCCGAGCTACCGCGTCACGCGGGACGAGCAGCATGTCACGCGCGGCCGCGCCAACACGCTGCGGCTCGCGGTATCGGGCCAGCTCGGCGACGAAGGACTGGCCAGCGAGGACGTCAAGGCGGTGCTCGACCTGTGCGTGTCGTGCAAGGGCTGCAAGCGCGACTGCCCGACCGGCGTCGACATGGCGCGTCTCAAGATCGAGGCGCGACACGCGTGGGCGCAGCGCCACGGGCTGACGCTGCGCGATCGGCTGGTGGCCTTCATGCCGCGCTATGCGCCGCTGGCGAGCCGGATGCCCGCGCTGATGGCGCTGGCCGACCGGATTCCGCTGCTGTCGGCATGGGCCAGGCGCGCGCTCGGCTTCGCGCCGCAGCGCAGCCTGCCGCGCTGGCAGCGTTCGTTTCTGTCGACGATTGCGCGTGCCGGCCGCGGCGATGCCACCCCGGCCACTGCCGGCGCCGGCGCTGCGACGGACACCGCTTCCCTGGCCGCTTCGATGCACGATCCGTTGCACGGTCGGTTGCACGACCCGGCCGCCGGGGGAAACCGGGAGGTGGTGCTGTTCGTCGACACCTTTAACAACCACATGGAGCCCGAGAACGCGCGCGCCGCGCAGGCGGTGCTCGAAGCGGCCGGCTACACCGTGCATCCGCTGATGCGGCCCGGCGAGCGTCCGCTCTGCTGCGGCCGCACCTTCCTGGCGGCGGGACTGGTCGAGCAGGCCCGCCAGGAGGCGCGGCGCCTGCTCGACGCGGTGCAGCCCTTCGTTGCGCGCGGCGTGCCCATCGTCGGGCTCGAGCCCTCGTGCCTGCTGTCGTTGCGCGACGAATTCCTCGGCTATGGCTATGGCGACGAGGCGGCGCGCCTGGCGGCGAGCGCCTTCCTGTTCGAGGAATTCCTGGTGCGCGAGCGCCAGGCGGGGCGCCTGAGCCTGAAGGAACTGGCACTGCAGCCGCTGCCGCAGCGCGAGGCGCTGGTGCACGGCCACTGCCACCAGAAGGCCTTCGACGCCTTCACGCCGGTGCAGACCGTGCTGGGCTGGATTCCCGAGCTGAAGGTGTCGCCGGTCAATTCGTCGTGCTGCGGCATGGCGGGCAGCTTCGGCTACGAGGCCGAGCACTACGAGGCCTCGATGGCGATGGCCGAGCTGTCGCTGCTGCCGGCGGTGCGGGCGCGCGCGGAGGACGCCATCGTGGTCGCCGACGGCACCAGTTGCCGGCATCAGATCGCCGATGGCGCCCACGCGCAGGCGTGGCACGTGGCGCGGGTGCTGGCGGCCGCGCTGGCGCAGCGGACGGACGGTGCAGCGCCGGGCGCGGGGAAGGACAGATAGCGCAGACCGGTCGTGCAGACGGATGGCACAGCAGGGAGCGGGACAGCAGGGAGAGAGTAGCAGCACAGGGAGGACAGGCCGGCACCGTTGCCGTGCCGGGGCCAGACCCGTCCGCCGCACAGACCGCGACAAGGCCGCTCGACGGCCGGCACGCGGCGGACCGATGTGACATTCCAACGAGGAGACAGGCAATGCAAAGCAAGCACAGCAAGCAGGGCAAGCGTTCGATGCTGGCGTTCGGCGCCGTCGCGCTCGCGATCGGCGGCGCGCCGGCCGCGGCGTGGGCATGGGAGCCGACCAAGCCGGTCGAGATCGTCGTGCCGTTCAGCGCGGGCGGTGCGTCCGACCAGATGGCGCGCTCGATCCAGAGCATCATCGCCAAGCACAAGCTGATGAGCCAGCCGGTCATCGTGGTCAACAAGGCCGGCGCCAGCGGTGCCGAGGGCCTGATGGACACCAAGGCGTCGCAGGGCAATCCGCACAAGCTGCTGGTGACCTCGTCCGCGCTGTACACGGTGCCGATGGTCAGCCACCTGCCGTTCAGCTGGCGCGACCTGACGCCGATCGCGATGGTCGCGCAGGACGAGTTCGTGCTGTGGACCAATGCCGAAGCGCCGTACAAGACCGTCGCCGAATTCGTCGAGGGCGCCAAGGCCGGCGCGGGCAAGGTCAAGATGGGCGGCACCAGCTCCAAGCGCGAGGACCAGATCATCACCACGCTGATCCAGAAGAAGACCGGCGCCAAGTTCATCTACGTGCCGTACAAGGGCGGCGGCGAGGCGGCCACGCAGCTGTCGGGCAAGCACATCGACGCCAACGTCAACAACCCGTCCGAATCGATCGGCCAGTGGCGGGCCGGCGAGCATCGTGCGCTGTGCGTGTTCGCGCCCGAACGGATGGGCTACACCACCAAGGTCACCCAGTCGCAGAGCTGGCGCGACGTGCCGACCTGCAAGGAGCAGGGGCTCGACGTCCAGTACCAGATGCTGCGCGTGTTCATGATGCCCGGCGGCATCACGCCCGATCAGCAGAAGTACTACGTGGAGCTGATGCGCAAGATCGTCGCCACGCCGGAGTGGAAGGAGTATCTGGAGCGCAATGCGCTCAAGAGCGAATTTCTCGCCGGCAAGGCGCTCGAGGATTTCCTCGCCAGGGACGAGAACGCGCACCGCGACATCCTGAAGGAAGCGGGTTTCATGGCCGCGCGCTGAGCCGGCACCGCCAATGGCGCGCGGACGGCTCGACGCGGGCCGCCGCGCGCACCGACTGGGAGAGTTTTCGATGGAAACACAGCAAGAGCATGCGGCCGCCGCCGGCGTCGACAAGGACGCGGACGCCGACGCACGCGGCGTGTCGCTGCGCGCGGTCGAGCTGGTGGTGGCCGCGCTGCTGCTGGCGGGCGCCGTGGTGGTGATCTGGAGCAACCACCGCATCGGCGCGGGCTGGGCGGCGGACGGCCCTGAGGCCGGCTACTTTCCGCTGCGCGTCGGCGCGATCGTGCTGGTGTGCAGCCTGGCCGTGGCATGGCAGGCCTGGCGCACGCCGGCCGACGCGATCTTCGCCAGCTGGCAGCAATTGCGGCAGGTCTGCGTGATCCTGCTGCCGCTGTCGGTCTATGTCGCGCTGATTGGCTGGCTCGGCATCTATGTCGCGTCGGCGATCTTCATCGCCGGCTTCATGATGGCGGTGGGCAAGGCCGAATGGTGGCGCGCGGTGCTGCTGGGCGCGGGGATCAATCTGGTGCTGTTCTGGATCTTCGAGATCCAGTTCCGGGTGCCGCTGCCGAAGGGCCCGCTGGAAGCGGCGCTCGGCTTCTAGGAGGGCGCCATGGAGGAATTCAATTCGCTGATGCACGGCTTCTCGGTCGCGCTGTCGTGGCAGAACGTCGGCCTGATGTTCGTCGGCATCCTGCTCGGCATCGTGGTCGGCGTGCTGCCCGGGCTGGGCGGCCCCAACGGCGTCGCGATCCTGCTGCCGCTGACGTTCTCGATGGATCCGACCTCGGCCATCATCATGCTGTCCTGCATCTACTGGGGCGCGCTGTTCGGCGGCGCGATCACGTCGATCCTGTTCAATATCCCGGGCGAGGCCTGGTCGGTGGCGACCACCTTCGATGGCTACCCGCTGGCGCAGCGCGGCGAGGCGGGCCGGGCGCTGACCTCGGCCTTCACCGGCTCGTGCCTGGGCGCGATGGCCGGCGTGCTGTTGATCACCTGCCTGGCGCCGCTGGTGGCGAAGTTCGCGCTGCGCTTCGGGCCGCCGGAGTATTTCGCCGTCTATCTGCTGACGTTCTGCAGCTTCGTCGGCATGGGCAAGGAGTCCAAGCCCAAGATCCTGATCGCGATGTGCGTCGGCTTCCTGCTGGCGGCGGTCGGCATGGACACGGTCTCCGGCACGCTGCGCATGACCTTCGGCTCCACCGAGCTGCTGCGCGGCTTCGACTTCCTGGTGGCGGTGATCGGGCTGTTCGGCATCAGCGAGATCCTGATGACGATGGAGGAGGGCGTGGCGTTCCGCGGCAAGCAGGCGCGCATCGACCTGAAGGTGGTGCTGCGCACCTGGGCCGAGCTGCCGCGCTACTGGATGACGGTGCTGCGCTCGTCGGCGATTGGCTGCTGGCTCGGCATCACGCCGGGCGGCGCCACCGCGGCGTCGTTCATGGGCTATGGCGTGGCCAAGCGGATGGCGCGCGATCCGGACTCGTTCGGCAAGGGCAATATCGAGGGCGTGGTCGCGCCCGAGACCGCCGCGCACGCGGCCGGCACCAGCGCGCTGCTGCCGATGCTGGCGCTGGGCATTCCCGGCTCGGCGACCGCCGCGGTGCTGCTGGGCGGGCTGATGATCTGGGGCCTGCAGCCCGGGCCGCTGCTGTTCCAGGAGCAGGGACCGTTCGTCTGGGGGCTGATCGCCAGCATGTACCTGGGCAATATCGTGGGGCTGCTGGTGGTGCTGTCGACGGTGCCGCTGTTCGCCGCGATCCTGCGCATCCCGTTCTCGATCATCGCGCCGCTGATCCTGGTGGTCTGCGCGATCGGCGCCTACACGGTCAACAACGCGCTGTTCGATGTTTGGCTGATGCTGGGCTTCGGGGTGATCGGCTATGTGTTGAAGAAGCTCGACTATCCGCTGGCGCCGCTGGTGCTCGCGCTGGTGCTCGGCGACCGCGCCGAGGACGCGTTCCGGCAGACCATGCTGGTCTCGTCCGGCTCGCTCGATATCTTCTGGTCCAACGGGCTGGTGGGCACCATCATGACGCTGGCCATCCTGGTGCTGATCTGGCCGATGATCGGCGACCTGCGCGCGCGGCTGCGCAAGGGCAAGGGCGTGGCGGCGGTGGAGGGGAACGGGTAAGAGCCGGTGTAAGTCTGCCCTCTCCCCCGGCCCCTCTCCCGCAAGCGGGAGAGGGGAGCAAAAAACCGCGGCATGTCAGGGGTCGGCGGGTGTTCTCCCTCTCCCGCAAGCAGGAAAGGGGAGCAAACCCCCGGCATGTCACGGGTCGGTGGGTGTTCTCCCTCTCCCGCTTGCGGGAGAGGGTCGGGGAGAGGGCCGGCCTTACCCCGCGCTCTGCACCTTCCCCTCGAACCGGCCGTCGCGGAAGTCGCTCAGCGCCTGGTGGATCTGCGCCTCGCTGTTCATCACGAACGGCCCGTACTGCACGATGGGCTCGCCCAGCGGCTTGCCGGCGATCAGCAGGAAGCGCGCATCCTGCGTGGCCTTGACGATCACGCCGTCGGCATCGGCCTCGTTGGCCAGCACGCCCATCCGCTGCGCGTCGAGCGCGGCGAGCGCGTCGCCCTCGCCGATGCTGACCTCGCCCCGATAGACGTAGACGAAGGCGTTATGCCCGGCAGGCAGAGCCTGCGCGAACGATTGCCCGGCCGGCAGCGCGACGTCCAGGTACAGCGGTTCGGTGACGGGCCGCGTCATCGCGCCCTGCACGCCGTGCGAAGCCCCGGCGAGCACGCGCACCACCGCGCCGCCCGGCAGCGCGACGGTCGGGATCGCCGCGGCCGGCAGGTCGCGGTACCACGGTGCCGTCATCTTGTCGCTGGCCGGCAGGTTCAGCCACAGCTGGAAGCCCTCCATGCGGCCGTCCTGCTGCTCCGGCATCTCCGAATGCACGACGCCGGCGCCGGCCACCATCCATTGCGCGCCGCCGTTCTCCAGCAGGCCCTCGTTGCCGGCGCTGTCGCGATGGCGCATGCGGCCGGCCAGCATGTAGGTGATGGTTTCGAAGCCGCGATGCGGGTGGGCCGGAAAGCCGCCGATGTAGTCGTCGGCCCGGTCGGTGCCGAAGGCGTCGAGCATCAGGAACGGGTCCAGCCGGCGCTGCAGGTTCTGCGTCAGCACGCGGGTCAGCTTGACGCCGGCTCCGTCGGAGGTGGCGATGCCGCGCACCACGCGGTCGATGGTGCGGGTGCGCTGCACCGATTCCCCGGCGGTGGCCGGGATGGTGGTGGCGTCGTTCGGGTTGCGGATGTCGTCCATGTCGGATCTCCTGTGTCTTGGCGAGCGGCGCCTCGCGCCGCGTTACCCAGTCAATGTAAGGGTTTGGCGGAAAAGCGGTAGCCGGGCGAAGGACAAAAGAGCGTTCCGTAGGTGGGACGATCGCAGCTCGTTTGTGAGCACGGATGGAACGCGGACGGGGCGCCAGGAGTTCGGGAAAAGGCCGTGGCGAGGCCCGTTTTTGACTGGCCGGGAAGGCGCTACATGACGGCAGAAAGCCGCCCGATACCGACCGGGGTGACAAGATCGCTGAAGTTGGTTAGAATAGCGACCTCTTTGCCATCCGTTGTTGCAAATTAGCCGCTTGAGCTTCGCGCTCGCCGCGGCCGATTCGTGACCACGGCCGATTGATCCGGCGGCGCGTCGGAACCTTCAATTTTGCGCTGCCACTGGCCTGCGAGGTCTGACCGACCGTCCGCGACCGTTCACGCATAGCCCGGCTCACCGCCGCGTGCCGCGTCCACTGTCGCCCGACCGTCGCCCCGACCCGCAGCGCCGCGCCAGGGCCGCTGGCGCCCGCCCGTTCCGGGCGGCCCCGCGGTCCGTCACCGGGCTCCCATCGCCTCGCCCCCTTTTGCGGCAATGGGCGCCCCCCGTCCGTCCGCCGGCATCCCGCCGGTCATGGCGGACAGCACCAATCTAGCCTGGACCCGGCCGGGTCCGCCGCCATGGCGCATGGCCCCATCGGGTCCCGCCATTGCGCTGGTCCGTTGCCGTCGTCCCTTCATGGACCGCCGTCGCGGCCGTCGCGCCTTGCCGCGCCGCGCTTTTGTCGCCGTCCGTCGTCGATCCGCCGATCGCGACGCCGGCCGGCTTACGGGAGGAAAGATGTCTCTGCGAATCTGGCGTGGACTCGGCTGGGCCGGTTTCATCGTGTTGGCACTGGCGGGCCTGCTGGCCTGGGTCGGCGTCGACACGATCGCCGAGCACCGCGAACGCCTGCTTTACGACGTGGCCGATCACCTGCGCCTGGTGGCGTGGTCGATGGCCCTGGCGCTCGCCACCGGCGTGCCCGCCGGCATCCTGCTGTCGCGGCCGGCGCTGAGGCGCTGGGCCGACCGGCTGATGCAGGTTTTCAATATCGGCAATACCGTGCCGTCGCTGGCGGTGCTGGCGCTGTCGCTGGCCGTGCTCGGCATCGGCGAGCGGCCGGCGGTGCTGGCGCTGTGGCTGGCCTCGCTGCTGCCGATCGTGCGCAATACCTGCGAGGGGCTGCGCGGCCTGCCGCCCGCGCTGCTGGAAGCGGCCAAGGGCATCGGCATGACGCCGCGCCAGCGCCTGCTGCGGGTCGAGCTGCCCAACGCGATGCCGGTGATCCTGGCCGGCGTGCGTACCAGCCTGGTCATCAACGTCGGCACCGTGCCGCTGTCGTTCCTGATCGGCGCCAACAGCCTCGGCGAACTGATCTTCCCCGGCATCTACCTGAACAAGCCGTCGCTGCTGCTGCTGGGCGCCGCGGCCACCGCGCTGCTGGCGCTGGCGCTCGACGCGCTGTTCGCCGCGGGCGGACGCTTCTACCTGCGCCGGCGAGGGCTGGCGGCATGAAGCGGAACCTCAAGGAGAACACCATGACGCTGATTCGATCGCTTCGTCCGCGCACGTGGATGGCCGCGCTGCTGAGCATCGCCGCGCTGCTGGCGAACGCCCCCGCGGCGGCCGCCGATCCGGTGCGCGTGGGCGGCAAGAATTTCACCGAGCAGCTGATCCTGTCGTCGATGACCTCGCAGTACCTGCGCGCCAAGGGCCTGACCACCGAGCTGACCGCCGGACTGGGCAGCACGCTGATGCGCCAGGCGATGGAGAGCGGCCAGCTCGACGTGGTGTGGGACTACACCGGTACCGCGCTGATCGTGTTCAACCGCGTCGAGGAAAAACTCGATGCCGAGCAGAGCTACGCCCGCGTCAAGGCACTGGATGCGGCCAAGGGTCTGGTGTGGCTGCAGCCCTCGACGATCAACAACACCTATGCGCTGGCGATGCCGCGCCACCGCGCCGAAGCCGCCGGCGTGAGCTCGCTGTCGGAGCTCGCGGACAAGATCCGCGCCGACGGCGAGGACAAGCGCCACGCCTTCGCGGTCGACATGGAGTTCGCCGCGCGCCCCGACGGCCTGGAGCCGCTGAAGGCCGCCTACGGGCTGCCATGGACGCGGCGCGACGTGATCCAGCTCGATCCGGGCCTGGTCTACACCGCGCTGCGCAACGACCAGGTCCAGACCGGCCTGGTGTACGCCACCGACGGCCGCGTCAAGGGCTTCGACCTGGTGCTGCTGCGCGACGACAAGGGCTTCTTCCCGGCCTACCAGGCGGTGCCGGTGGTGCGCAAGGCGGTGCTCGACGCGCATCCGCAGCTGGCCGAGCTGCTGAACGCGCTGGCCGCGGCGCTCGACAACGCGTCGATGACGGAGATGAACTACCGCGTCGACATCGAACAGAAACCGGTCGATGCCGTCGCGGCCGACTTCCTGCGCCAGCACGGGCTGATCTGACGCCTGCGCCGGGACGCCCACGGACAACCACGGACAACCACGGACACTCCATGGACCTGATTTCCTATCTGCAACACAGCTGGCCGACGCTGCTGAAGATGACCGGCGAGCATCTCGCGCTGGTCGGCGCGGCGGTCGGGCTGGCGATCCTGATCGGGGTGCCGCTCGGCATCCTGGCCACGCGCTGGCGCTGGCTGGCCACGCCGATGATGACGCTGGCCACGGTGGTGCTGACGATCCCGTCGATCGCGCTGTTCGGCCTGATGATCCCGGTGTTCGCGCGTTTCGGCCACGCGCTCGGCTATCTGCCGGCCGTTACCGCGGTGTTCCTGTATTCGCTGCTGCCGATCCTGCGCAACACCTATGTGGCGCTGGCCGGCATCGACAGCGGCATCCAGGAGGCCGGGCGCGGCATCGGCATGACCACCTGGCAGCGCATGCGGCTGGTCGACCTGCCGCTGGCAGTGCCGGTGATCCTCGGCGGTGTGCGCACCGCGGTGGTGATGAACATCGGCGTGGCCACCATCGCCGCGCTGATCGGCGCCGGCGGCCTCGGCGTGCTGATCCTGCAAGCGATCAGCCAGAGCAATATGAGCAAACTCGCGGTGGGCGCCGTCCTGGTCAGCCTGCTCGCCATCGTGGCGGACGTGTGCCTGCAATGGTTGCAGCGCGTGCTGACGCCCAAAGGAATCCGCACATGATCGAACTGGACCAACTGAGCAAATCGTTCACGCAGAAGGATGGCGCGCTGGTGCGCGCCGTCGACTCGGTGTCGCTGACGGTGCCGCGCGGCGAGATCTGCGTATTCCTCGGCCCGTCGGGCTGCGGCAAGACCACCACGCTGAAGATGATCAACCGGTTGATCCCGCCGACCTCGGGCCGCGTGCTGATCGAGGGCGAGGACACCGCCGGCATCGACGAGGTCGCGCTGCGCCGCAAGATCGGCTACGTGATCCAGCAGATCGGCCTGTTCCCCAACATGACGATCGAGCAGAACATCACCGTGGTGCCGCGCCTGCTGGGCTGGGACAAGCAGCGCTGCCGCGAACGCGCGCGCGAGCTGATGGCGATGGTGCAGCTCGATCCGAACCGGATGCTGTCGCGCTATCCGCGCGAACTGTCGGGCGGCCAGCAGCAGCGCATCGGCGTGATCCGCGCGCTCGCCGCCGACGCGCCGGTGCTGCTGATGGACGAGCCGTTCGGCGCAGTCGATCCGATCAACCGCGAAAGCATCCAGAACGAATTCCTGCAGATGCAGCGGCAGCTCGGCAAGACCGTGATCATGGTCTCGCACGACATCGACGAGGCGATCAAGCTGGCCGACAAGGTCGCGGTGTTCCGCGCCGGCAAGCTGGTCCAGTTCGATCATCCGGACGCGCTGCTGGCGCATCCGGCCGATGAGTTCGTGCAGGCCTTCGTCGGCCACGACAACACGCTCAAGCGCCTGCTGCTGGTGCGGGCCGGGGACGCCGCCACCATGGGCGCGACCGCGACGCCCGACATGCCGCTGGCGCAGGCGCTGGGGCTGATGGACGACGCCGACGTGCGCTACCTGCCGGTGCTCGATGCGGGCCAGCGCGCGCTGGGCTATGTGGCGCGCCGCGACGCGCGCAATCCGGCCGCGGGCAAGCAGGCCTGCGGCGACGTGCTGCGTCCGTTCGCCGCGACCGCGGCCTTCGACGAGCATTTGCGCATCGTGCTGTCGCGCATGTACCAGCACAACACCAGCTGGCTGCCGGTGGTCGACGCCGAGGGCGTCTATCTGGGCGAGGTCACGCAGGAATCGATCGCGGGCTATCTGAGCTCGGGGCGCTCGCGCAGCAGCGGCATTGCCGCGCCCGGCACGTCCATCGCCCCGGCCGCCCAGGCTCCGGCTTCCGCTTCCACGGCCCGTGCCGCCGCACCGCTGCGCGCGGCGGCCTGAAGGGCACGGATGAAGGGCAGGGTGAAGGGAGGGGGCTGAGCGCCCGCGGCACGGCCCCGTGCGTCAGCGCAGCTTGCCGGGGCGCTCCATCGACCCGGCCAGCCTCTTCTTGATCGCGTCGATGGCCGCTTCGAGCTGTTCGCGGCAATGCAGCGAATCGGCGGCCTCGCGCACCCGCCACATCAGTTCCTTGCGCAGATGCCCCAGGCGGGTCTTGTAGTAGGTGTGCTCGGTGAAATCGGCATTGATCATCGCCGGGTTGATATAGATGCGATGGCCCCGCGCGCGCAGATCGGCGTGGAAACTGATGTGCTCGTTGACTTCCCCGCCGTTTGCATCGAGGCCCACATAGCGCCCTGTCACAAAGGCGTCCCTGCGGTAGACCGCGAAGCCGCCGAACGCCGACTCGACCTCGATCGGCGCGGCGTCAGACGGCACGCGGACCTGCTTGGAGGCGACGCACATTTCGACCGCCTGGCGATGGCCGACCACCGCGGCCATCTCGCGATAGGCCGCCCAGCAGTCGAGCGGCGCCCAGGCCGGATGCCGCAGGGCCCAGATATCGTAGTAGCCCAGCCGCTGGTTGGCCGTCATCACGCTCCAGTCGACGTCGCTGCGCCAGCAGCTGAGCACCGCCTCGGCGCTCAGCTGATGATTGATGTTGTCCAGGTCGGCGGCCATCACGTAGTCGACATGGCGATAGCGCGGGTCGTTGGCCACGCGTTCGACATAGACGTTGCGGCAGACCGCGATGCGGTCGCATCGGATCGGATGGCGATCGCGCAGCGTGCCCATCGACTCGAAGACAAAGCCCGGCACCTGCGCGGCGAGCTGCCGCAGCCGCGACACCGAATCGTCCACCGAGTCGCTTTCGATCAACAGGAAGCCGACCGAGGCGAAGCCGGACAGGATGCTGCGAAAGCGGGCCACTTCCTCCGCGATGGTCGCGCCGCAGTTCCGCACCGGTCCGACCACCACCACATGGGCGGCGGCGGGAGGGATGCGTTCGGCGCGCGGCGGAGCATTCATGGTGGCCATCCTTGGTCGTGGCGGAAGACGCGTGACGGTGATGACGTCACTGTACTTGCGCTTCTCGCCGGCGACTGTGGGATGGCTCGCATAGCGGGCCGCGCCGGGCCTGGGAATGGCCGCATTCAGCCGTGGCGCGGCAGAGGGCGCCGGGCGGCGCCCCCTTGCGGCAGGATCGTGTCAGGTGCGCGTCAGCTCGCCGTCGCGCAGCCGCCAGAGCCCCAGCGGATTGTCGTCGCGCAGCGCCGGCGGCAGCAGTTCGCCAGGCACGTTCTGATAGCAGACCGGACGCAGGAAGCGCGCGATCGCCGCGGCGCCGACCGAGGTCGTGCGCGCGTCGGAGGTGGCCGGGAACGGGCCGCCATGCACCATCGCGTAGGAAACTTCCACGCCGGTCGGATAGCCGTTGAACAGCACCCGTCCGGCCTTGCGCTCGAGCACCGGCAGCAGTTGCCGCGCCGCCGCGTGGTCGCCGGCATCGGCGTGCACGGTCGCGGTCAGCTGGCCCTCCAGGCTGCGCGTCAGCGCGGTCATCTCGTCGATGTCCCGGCAGGTCACCAGCACCGAAGACGGACCGAACACCTCGGCCTGCATCCGATGGTCGGCGATGAACTGCGCGGCGCTGGTCTCGAACATCGCGGCGCAGGCCTGGTTGGGGCCGGTGCCGGCCAGGCCCGTGCCGATGCGCTGCAGGCCGTTGATCTCGCCAAGCCTGGCCACGCCCTGCTGATAGGCCTGATGGATGCCCGGCGTCAGCATCGTGCCGGCGGGCTTGCCGCCCAGCGCCTGCACCGCGGCCGCGCGGAAGGCGGCCAGCGCCGGGCTGTCGATGGCGATCACGAGGCCCGGGTTGGTGCAGAACTGGCCGACCCCCATCACCAGCGAGTCGATCAGCTCGGCGGCGATGCGTTCGCCGCGCGCGGCCAGCGCCGCCGGCATCAGGAACACCGGATTGATGCTGCTCATCTCGGCATAGACCGGGATCGGCTGCGGCCGCTGCTGCGCCACGCGCGTCAGCGCCAGGCCGCCGCCGCGCGAGCCGGTGAAGCCCACCGCCTGGATCGCCGGATGCGCGACCAGCGCGGTGCCGATCTCGTTGCCGGCGCCCAGCACCAGCGAGAACACGCCTTCCGGCAGGCCGGCGTCGGCCACCGCCTGCTGAATCACGCGGCCGACCAGCTCGGAGGTACCCAGATGGGCGGGGTGCGACTTGGCGACGACCGGGCAGCCCGCCGCCAGCGCCGACGCGGTATCGCCGCCGGCCACGGAGAACGCGAGCGGAAAATTGCTGGCGCCGAATACCGCCACCGGGCCCAGCGCGATGTTCTGCATGCGCAGGTCGGGACGCGGCGGCGTGCGCTCGGGCAGCGCGCTGTCCCAGGTGGCCTGCTGCCAGCGGCCGTCGCGCAGTACGCGGGCGAACAGACGCAGCTGATTGGCGGTGCGGCCGCGTTCGCCCTGCAGACGCGCCAGCGGCAGGCCGCTCTCGCGATGGGCGCGTTCGATGAGCGTGTCGCCGAGCGCCTCGATGCCGTCGGCGATGCGCTCCAGAAAGGCGGCGCGCTGTTCCGGCAGCGTGTTGCGGAAGGGATCGAAGGCCTGTTCGGCCAGCACGCAGGCACGGTCGACCTCGGCCGCGCCGCCGCCGTGGAAGTCGGGGCCCAGCGTCGCGCCGGTGGCGGGATCGATCGCCTGCAGCACGGCGTCCTGGCCGCGCACGGCGCTGGCGCCGATCAGCATCTCTCCGGTGATCTTCATTGGCTTCTCCTGAAAACGTCG
>NZ_JCBAJO010000092.1:0-17393 GCF_059772245.1 Cupriavidus sp. R6-3 | reverse complement strand
GGCCAGATCGGCGAGCCGGCGCAGCGTCTCGACCTCGTCGGCCTGCCACGCCGACCTCGGGCTGAGGTAGTTGAACGTGCCGATGCAGCGACCCCGCTCGCCGATCGGTACATTGACCACTGCCCTCAGCCCGAGCGCGCGGATCGTTGCGATATCGTCGAACACCTCGGCCAGCGCCGCGTCGCCTTCGCCGACGAAGACTTCGGTGCGCTCCAGCAGCTGCCGCGTCCACGGCGTATCGCCCTTGCGCTTGCTGCCGCCGACCGGATAGGCGGCGGGATCGCTGGACCATTGGCGCACCACTTCCCGGGTGTCCGGGCGCCACAGATTGATCGTCAGCAGGCCGGGACCGAGCAGCGCCAGCGTGGCGTCCCCGACCGCGTCGAAGAGCGCGGCGGTGTGTTCGGCCTGGCTTGGCGCGGCCCGATGCAGGGCCTCATGCTCGACTTCAAGCGCGGACTCCAGCGCAGCCGCCTGCTTCGCGGTCAATCGTTGCCGCAGCGCAGCCAGGGCCGCCAGCGCGGCGTCCTGCGGATTGGATGCTTCGCTCACGCTCACTCCGCGCTGATCTTCAGGTCGCGGATCAGCTTGCCGTAGCGGTCGGCATCGCGGCGCAGCACCTGGCCGAACTGCTGCGGCGTCGACGTGGTCGTCTCCACGCCGATCGCGTCCATCTTTGCCTTGACCTCGGGCAGCTGCATCACCTTGTTGATCTCGGCATTCAGGCGCGTCACCAGCGCCGGCGGCATGCCGGCCGGGCCGAAGGCGCCATACCAGACCGCCAGCTCGTAGCCCGGCACGGTCTCGGCGACGGTCGGCACATTGGGCAGCAGCGGCGAGCGCCTGGCCTCGGTGACGGCCAGCAGCTTCAGCTTGTTGGCCTTGACGTGCGGCAGCGTCTGCGTGCCGGCCGAGAACAGCAGCTGGGTCTGGCCCGCGACCGTGTCGACCACGGCAGGCGCCCCGCCCTTGTACGGCACGTGCAGCATCTCCACGCCGGCCATCTTCTCGAACAGCACCGCGCTCAGATGGTTGGTCGAACCTGGACCGGCGCTGGCGTAGGCCAGCTTGCCGGGATTGGCGCGCGCGTAGGCGATCAGTTCCTTGACGTTGTTGGCCGGCACCGACGGGTGGACCACCATCGTGTTGGTGACGTAGGCCAGCAGGCCCAGCGGCGTGAAATCCTCGACGCCGCGGAACGGCATGTTCGGCATCAGCGCCGGGTTCATCGCATGCGTGCTCATCGAGCCGATCAGCAGCGTATAGCCGTCCGGCTTGGCGCGCGCGACCATGGCCGAGCCGATATTGCCCGATGCGCCTGGCTTGTTGTCGACGATGACCGGCTGCCCCAGCGAGCGCGTCAGGCGTTCGGACAGCACCCGCGCCAGGATATCGGTCGAACCGCCCGGCGCCCACGGCACCACCAGCGTGATCGGCTTGGTCGGATAGTCCTGCGCCGCCGCGGCGCCTGCGGCGCAGCACAGCGCCAGCGCGGCCACCCCGCGCAGCCAGCTTCGAATCGTCGTCTTCATGGTCGTTTTCCCCCGTTTGTCATGCCGGACGCACCGCGCGGCCGGTCTGTCGTTCTGTCGTTCTGTCGTTCTGCTGGTCTGCTGGCCTGGCGCTCTGCCGTTCCATCGTGCCGTGACATATCGGCGCCTGCACGGGCCATGCCGCGGCATCCCCACTCTCAGCGTCCCACCGCATAGCCCTGCATGCCGCGCGGATTCGCACCGGCGCGCAGCACCAGCCGGCCCTTGCCGTCGCGCTCGCGCGAACACGCCGACATCCGTCCCTCCGACCACGGCTCGCCGATGCGCAGCTCGTGGCCGGCATCGCGCAGCGCGTCCAGCGTCGCCTGCGGAAAGCGCGACTCGATGCTGAGCCGGTTCAGCACCGTCTGGCGCGGCCAAAACGAGCCGGGGAAGTGGTCGATGTGCCAGGCCGGCGCGTCGATCGCCTGTTGCAGATTCATGCCGTGCACCGCGTGGCGCATGAAGAAGGCCAGCGACCATTGGTCCTGCTGGTCGCCGCCCGGCGTGCCGAACACCATATAGGGCTCCCCGTCGCGCAAGGCCAGCGACGGCGACAGCGTGGTGCAGGGCCGCTTGCCCGGCGCCAGCGAATTGGGCAGGCCCGGCTCGAGCCAGGTCATCTGCAGGCGCGTATTGAGGGCGAAGCCCAGCGCCGGAATGGTGGGGCTCGACGACAGCCAGCCGCCGGACGGCGTCGCCGCGACCATATTGCCGTCGCGGTCGATCACGTCGAGATGACAGGTGTCGCCGACGAAGATCTCCTTCTCGGCCCATTGCTGCACCGGCGGCAGCGCGGCGAAGGTCGGTTCGCCGACGCCGAAGCGCGTATCGGCGCTGGCCAGCGTGCGCTCGGCCGCGTCGAGATCGGGCAGGCGGGGTGCGCGGCCGTCGACGGTGCCGGCCCGCATCTCGCGCGATGCCTGCGCGCCGATCAGCTGCGCGCGCGATCGCAGATAGTCGGCATCGAGCAGGCCCTGCGCCGGCACGTCGGCAAAGCGCGGATCGCCGTACCACGCGAGGCGGTCGGCCATCGCCAGCTTGGCCGCCTCGGCGATCCGATGGACGAAGCCCGGCGACGTCGGTTCGTGCGCCTCCAATCCGGCGTGCCGCAGCATGCCGAGCTGCTGCAGGAAGGCGGGGCCCTGGCTCCAGACGCCGCACTTGGCGACCGTATAGCGGCCGAAATCCAGCGTCAGCGGCGCTTCGACCTCGGGCTGCCAGGACGCCATGTCCTCGTAGCGCAGCAGGCCGCGATGGCGCTCGCCGGTGGTGTCTCGCACCTGCTGCGTGCGGCAATAGGTATCGATCTCGCGCGCGACGAAGCCGCGGTACCAGCAGTCGAGCGCGGCATCGATCTGCTTCTCGCGGGTGGCGCCGGCCGCGTGCGCCTCTTCGACGATGCGCTGGTAGGTGCGCGCCAGCGCGGGCGTGGCATGCAGCGAGCCCGGTGACGGCACGCGGCCATCGACCAGCCACACGTCGGCCGAATCGCGCCATTCGCGCTGGAACAGTTCGCGCACCGCCAGGATCGCCTGCGAAATACGCGGCACCAGCGGAAAGCCGTCGCGCGCATAGGCGATCGCGGGCGCCAGCACTTCGGCCAGAGACCACGTGCCGTAGTCGCGCAGCATGGTCAGCCACGCGCCGAATGCGCCGGGCACGGTGGCGGGCAGCAGGCCGATGCCGGGCATCAGTTCCAGTCCCATCGCGCGCATCGCGGCCGGGTCGGCCAGCGCGGGGGCCGGACCCTGGCCGCAGATCGAGCGCACGGCGCGCTCGCGTTCGCTCCACAGCAGGATCGGCGCCTCGCCGCCGGGGCCGTTCAGATGCGGCTCGACCACCTGCAGCACAAACCCGCCGGCCACCGCCGCGTCGAAGGCATTGCCGCCGCGCTCGAGCACGCCCATCGCGGTCTGCGAGGCGAGCCAGTGGGTCGACGAGACGACGCCGAAGGTACCGACGATTTCCGGGCGGGTGGTGAACATGCTGGTTTCCGAAGGCGATCTGGGTGGGTGGGATGGGGCAAGCGATGGGGCAAGTATAGGAAGATCGAATAACCAGAACGCACGATTGCTTTATTCTTCCATTCCGGATTGGTTATACGACTGGCGCGTGACCGGCTGCGTGACCGGCTGCGTGACCGGTTTCTCGACCGGCTGCGCGACTGATCGCGCGACTCCCGGAAATCCGCCCTTCGCCATCCTTCGCCCCCTCCTTCGTCCCTTTGCCATGCCTGCCTTCGCCGACCGCCTGCAGCACAACCTGATATCCCGCCTGCGCCTGAAGCAGCTGTCGTTGCTGCTGGCATTGGAGCGGCATCGCTCGCTGTCGCGCGCGGCCGCCGAGCTGAACCTGAGCCAGCCGGCGGTGACCAAGGCGCTGCGCGAGATCGAGGAGATCTTCCTGACGCCGCTGTTTCATCGGTCACGCGCGGGCCTGGAAGCCACCGAGACCGGTGCCGCCGTGCTCGCGTATGCGCGGCTCGCGCTGGCGGACGCGCGGGCGCTCGGCGACGAACTGGCGGTACTCGATGCGGGACTCGGCGGGCGGCTGCGCATCGGCGTGATTCCGTTCATCGCGCCGGCGGTGCTGGACGCGGCTTGCTCGCATGCCCTGAGCCAGCAGCCGCGCATCGCGGTGCTGGTGCGCGAGGGGACCACCGACGAACTGGTCAGCGCCCTGCGCGCGCACGAGGTCGATTGCGTGATCGCGCGCTCGTTCTATGCCGCGGGGGAAGACATCGTGCAGGTGCCGCTGTATCGCGAGGAGCCGACGCTGGTGGTGCCGACGCGCGCCGCGGCGCGGCTCTCGCGCGGCGCGCTCGACTGGGCGCGGCTGGCCACGCTGGACTGGATCATGCCGCCGCCGCAGACGCCGACCCGCCGCACCATCAATACGATGTTCGCGACCGCGGGCGTGGCGCCGCCGCTGCCGCTGGTGGAAACCTATTCGATCAAGACCATCGCCACGCTGCTGCGCACGCAGCCGCGCGCGATCACGATCGTGCCGCGCGCGGTTGCGGTCGAACTGGCCAATGGCGGGGGCGCGGCCCTGCTGCCCCATGCCTTGCGCTGGGACCTCCCGCCCGTGGAGGCGATGTGGCTGCGCCGCGCGCAGCACAGCGGGCCGCTGATGGCGCTGGTGACGGCGCTGCAGGCGGCGAGCGGTTGAAGCGGTCGCCAACGGTCATCGCCCACGCATCCTTGCCGTCTGTCAGGGCCTGTCGTCCCCGCGAAAGCGGAAGCCCGGCCGCTTTCCGGGACGCTGGAATTCCCGCCCTCGCGGGAACGACATGCTGAC
Organism: Cupriavidus sp. R6-3; assembly: GCF_059772245.1. Classification (NCBI taxonomy): domain Bacteria; kingdom Pseudomonadati; phylum Pseudomonadota; class Betaproteobacteria; order Burkholderiales; family Burkholderiaceae; genus Cupriavidus; species Cupriavidus sp. R6-3. The sequence continues at coordinate 12,558 of NZ_JCBAJO010000092.1, read as the reverse complement.
GACTACGACTGCTGCGCCGCCTCCGGCTGCATGTAGAACACCTCCCACAGATGGCCGTCGAGGTCTTCATAGCCGTGCTGGTACATGAAGCCGTAGTCCTTCGGCTCGTTCGGCGTGCGCGCGCCCGCCGCGACGGCCTTCGACACCATGTCGTCGACCGCGGCGCGGCTGTCCATCGACAGCGCCAGAATGACTTCGGTGCTGCTGCCGGTATCGCAGATCGCCTTGCCGGTGAAGGTCTTGAAGAAGTCCTCGACCAGCAGCATCACGTAGATCTGGTCCGACACGATCATGCAGGTGGCATTGCGGTCGGTGAATTTGGGATCGAAGCGATAGCCGAGCCGCGTAAAAAAATCGACCGAGCGGTCGAGGTCCTTGACGGGCAGGTTGACGAAAATCTGGGTCGCCATCGAGGTGTCTCCTGGTTTTGAAATGGTTCTGAAAATGGTGTTCGAAATGGCGCAGACGGTAATGGCACGGGTTCCGGAACCGGATTCCGGATCCGGAAAACTGGCGGATTCAATCGTCCGCGCCTACGACGTACTGACCCACGGATCATAACTGCCGATCGTCCACAGATGGCCTTCGAGATCGAAGCAGCTGAAATCGCGGCCGCCATAATCCTGGTCCTTCAACTCGAGCACGATCTGCGCGCCCGCCGCCTTGGCGCGCGCGAATACCGCGTCGGGATCGGGCACGACCAGATAAATGCTCTGGGTCTGTCCGCCGCCGACTTCGTCCGGCTGGCGCATCAGCTTGCCATACGGCGAATCGAGCACCGAGCCCAGCATCACCATGCCCTTGCCGTAATTGAGTTGCGCATGCGCGATGGTGCCGTCGTCGTTCTCGACCACCAGATGCCGCGTGAAACCGAAGGTATCGCACAGCCATGCAATTGCGGACGGCGCATCGCGATAACGCAGGCACGGAATGGCGGTACTGCCCGTGCTGCCGGCGGCGCCGGAATGGGTATCGGTCATCTCAATCGCTCCTTGCGCGGCGGCATCGCCGCATCATCGGCTCGAAAATCGTCGGTTCGAAAATCATCGGTGCCGAAATCGTCGCTGCCGTAATCGTCGGTGCGAAATCACCGCTTCGACGTCACCGATTTGAAACCGGATCGCCCCGCGCCGCGAACGGCGGGCGCCGCGCGGCAAATCCCCTAGGCAGCATAGACGATCGCATCGCGCGCAAAAGCGCCACACGATGCGACGAGAACGTTTCTTCGTACACGTGTGACCGGTTATACTCCGCGCTCCATAAACCACATTTCGGGTATATAGAACAATGGCCGTTGCCAACAAGAAAAGCGCGCCGCGCGCAGTGAAGTCCGCCAAGCCGGCGGCACCGACCAAGAAGGCCAGCGTGCTGGCACGCGAAGCGCAAGCCGCGAAGAAGCGCCTGCTGAAGCTGCGCGCCGACACGAAGAAGGCGATCGACGCCGCCAAGCGCGAAGTCGCGCAGGCTGTCGCCGCCGCCAAGCTGGCACTGCAGGCCGAGAAGCAGGCCGCGAAGGACAAGCTGGCCGCGCAGAAGGAAAAGGCCAAGGCAGCGAAGGCCGCCAAGTCGGCGAAGAAGCCGGCCGGCGCCAAGACCGCCGCGCCGAAGAAGGCCGCCGCACCGAAGGCTGCTGCACCGAAGGCCGCCAAGCCCGCCGCCAAGGTCGTCAAGGCACCGAAGAAGGCCGCACCGAAGGCCGCTGCAAAGACGAAGCCGGCTGCCGGCGTCGTCGCCAAGGCTGCCTGAGCGCCGCCGCCCCTGCTGCCATGCCCTCGCTCGAGGGCTGCATCACGGCACCGCGGCGATCGTCCGATCGCGCGGTGCCGACCCTCCAGCCGAGGGGCTACCGATTTGGGGGTAGCCAAGGCCGGCCCGATGTGCCGATAATCTGCTTTCTTCCGGCATCACTTTCTTGCGTTAAATCACTTTGCGTAAATCGCTTGCGCTCATCGCAGTGAGCCTTGGCGGCGCTTTTGCCGCACGCTCGCACGATGTCCCCGTGCAAACGACACCGAATGGGAATGGCAATGAAGGAAGCCCTGCAACGTTGTCCGCTGTGCACAACCATCACGGAAGCATCGGCGCGCCCGCGCTCCTATGGGCAATGGATGCGCTATCAATGCCGCAACGACGATTGCGGCCCGAGTGAAATCAGCACCAAGGCGCGCTCGCATCTGCGCCGCGGCGAACGCCAGGCGGAACTGCGCAGCGTGGCCAAATCCTGCCGCCATAACGGCGCGCGGCTGCGCATCGGGTACGACGGGCCGACCGGCGAGTTCCAGCTCGAAGTGGTGGAGTAAGCGGAAGGCGAGAACGCGCGAAACGCAGCGCTTACGATTGCGTCACGGTTGCTTCACGGTTTCCCAAGGGTTGGCCCGAGGTTCGCTTAGGGTTCCTTCAAGGTGGCTCAGGGTTCCACCGACGGCTCGCGCTTCATGCAACGCAGCACGAAGGTCGAGCGGCTGTGCCGCAGCCCGGGCAACTTGTACAGCTTGTGGCGCAGGAACTCCTCGTAGCCTTCGGTGCCCGCTACTGCCACCTTGATCAGATAGTCATACTCGCCGGTCAGCAGGTACGCCTCCATGACCTCGGGCAGCTGCGCCAACGCGCGGCCGAAGCGATCGAGCATGTCGTCGTCGTGCCGCTCCAGCGTGACCTCGATCAGCACGGTGTCGGGCAGGCCAAGCGCCTTCTGGTTCAACAAGGCGGTATAGCCCTGGATTACCCCGGCCTCTTCCAGCGCGCGCACGCGGTTCCAGCATGGCGTGGGGGACAGGCCGACCTGCTCGGCCAGCTTCAGATTGGACAGCCGGCCGTCCCGGCGCAGCGCGCGCAGGATGCGGCGGTCGGTTTCGTCGAGCTTCGGGGACAGCCTGGTGGCGGACCGGGAAGCGGGACTCGTCGTGGCAGCCGCCGTAGGAGTGGTCGCGGGGTTCGTCGGATCGGTCATCGGAATCGGTCAAATCGGTCGGAAAAGAAGATTTCTCTACATCACCGACAGATACTAGCCGATTCATTCTGATCTGAGTCAGCACAGCAGAATATTAAGAAGCACATTCTGCGGACCGGCTGGTAAATTCACTACATCTTCACTGCCACCGGTTGCCGTCATGTCCGCCCAAGCCTCGACCCCCGCCCTGCAACTCGCCCTGCTGCTCGACCAGCACGATCTGATCGGCGCCATCGAGTGGACGCTGGCGACGGCGCGCCGCACCGGCCTGGGGCTGGCCGCGATGACGCTGGTACCGAGCGCCCTGCCCGGCGCCGGTCAATGGCTGCGTTTGTCGGTGACGGCGGAGGAGCCGGCGCTGTTCTCGCTGCTGGTCAAGCGCCTGGAAAACGGCGTCGATGTGCGCGAAGTCGCGGTCGTCGAGGAATCCCTGGGACAGCCGGAGCCGACGGCCGCCCGGCGCCGCGATACCGCGACCGCGGCCTCGCCGGCCGCCGCGCCGGTCCACTGACCGGCCTTCAGTCCCCGCTGTCAGGTCCCGCCTCAAGTGCGCCGCCTGAAGTCCGCCGCCTGAAGTCCGCCGCCTTGAGTTCGCTGCCTTGAGTTCGCCGCCTTGAGTTCGCCGCCTTGAGTTCGCCGCCTTGAGTTCGGCGCCTTGAGTTGGCCGCCTTCAGGTCCCCGCCTTCAGTCCGCTGCCTTCCGGACCGAGCGCTCAGGCCGGCTCGGCCAGCAGGCCGTGGCCGAGCCGCTGCGACAGATCGGCCGCGGCCGCCTTGATGGCCGCCGCGACCGGCCCGTCGAGCCGGCCGTCAAAGGTGGCCGCATTACCCAGCGCCGTGATCGCCAGCACGATCCGGCCGTCCCGATCGAAGACGGGCGTGCTGACCGAATCGACGCCGGCCAGCAGATCGCCATGGACGCTGCCGATCATGCTGGCCCGCACCTGCTCGCGCAGCTGCGCCACCTCGGCGGCGTCGCGCGGAAAGCGCGGCGGCTGCAGCGCCCCGCGCGCCTGCAGCTCGGTCTCGAGCAGCGGCGCCGTGACGGCCGGATCGAGGAAGGCGGTGAACACGCGGCCGGTTGCCGACGACAGCAGCGGCATCACCGAACCCGGCCGCACATTGACCGTGACCGGCCGCAGCGAATCGCGCCACTGCACCACGGTGGGCCCGTGGTTGCCCCACACCGCCGCCAGCACCGTTTCGCCGGTCGACGCACACAGATCGTCGAGCACCGGCGTCACCAGCCGCAGCGGATCGAGCTGTGCGAGACAGGCCAGTCCCATCCGCAGCGCATTGCGCCCCAGGCTGTAGCGGCCCGCGTCGTCCTGCTCGACATAGCCGCACTTGACGAAGCTGGCCAGGTAGCGGTGCGCCTTGGCCGGATGCATGCCGGCGGCCAGCGCGACGGCTTTCAGCGGCATCGGATGGAGCGAGCCCAGCAGCGCGTCCAGCACCGACAGCCCGGTTTCGAGCGCCTGCACGCCCGCGCCGCCCCGCTCGCCAGTGCCTTCCCCTGTCTCCGCTTCGGTTCGCTGATTGGCCATGTCCGTGGCTCCCGCCTGTGCGCCTGCTGCGTTTGAAATTACGTATGGCGTAATGCTAGCACGCACAGCGTAATTTTCCCTTGACAGCCGTCGGGTCGCCAATTACTTTTGGCATAACCGCATTACGCCTGACGTAATTCCATCGACGCCGTCCGGAGAACGCGGCCACAAGAGGACGGATCACCGTCCCATCACGATTCGGCGGCGCACCGCCCATCCCCGTAGAGGAGACAAACAATGAGAAAGATCTCGTCGATGCTGGCGCTCGCCGGCACGATGCTGACCGCCCTGGCGCTGGCGCCGCAAGCCGCCGCCCAGAGCTTCCCCAGCAAGCCGATCCGCTGGATCGTGCCCTATGCCGCCGGTGGCGGCTCGGACTTCCTGGCCCGCACCATCGGCCAGCAGCTCTCCACCAATATCGGCCAGCCGGTCGTGGTCGAGAACAAACCCGGCGCCAACACCGCGATCGCCGCGGCCGAGACTGCGCGCTCGCCGCATGACGGCTATACCGTGATGTCGGCCGACAACGGCACGCTGGTCTTCAACCCCGCGCTGTACAAGACGCTGAGCTACAACCCGACGCGCGATCTGGCGCCGGTTTCGCTGCTGGGCAAGTTCCCGATGATCCTGGTGGTCGGCGCCAACGCCGAATTCAAGGACGCGCGCGACTTCCTCGCCAAGGTCAAGGCCGCGCCCGGCAAGGTCAGCTACGCCTCGGCCGGCGCCGGCAGCCCGCACCATCTGGCGATGGAGCTGCTGAAGGAACGCGCCGGCCTGCGCATGGTGCATATCGGCTATCGCGGCGCGGCGCCGGCGCTGCTCGACGTGGTCGGCGGCCAGGTGCCCGCGATGATGACCGACCTGGCCGCGGGCGCCGCCTTCCTCAAGGCCGGCAAGCTGCGCCCGCTCGCGGTGGCCAATGCCACGCGTCTGCCGCAGTTGCCCAATGTGCCGACCTTCGCCGAGATCGGCCTGCAGGGCGTCGAGGCCGCCGCGCTGGTCGGCATGGTCGCGCCGGCCGGCACGCCGCCCGACGTGATCGCCAGGCTGCAGACCAGCGTGGCCGCGGCGATCAGGCAGCCCGAGGTCAACCGCAAGCTGGTCGACTTCGGCGTCGAGCCCGTCGGCAGCACGCCCGAGCAGTTCGCCGCGCTGCTGCGCAGCGAGACCGCGCTGTGGCACAAGCTGATCCGCGACCTGAATATCACGCTCGAATGAGCCCGGCGGGCGGGGCGGGTTTGCGGACCCGCCCGCCGCGCCAACCCGTTGCAGAGGATCGATCATGAGCGAACGCACAGAACCGGCTCGCGCGCAGGGATGCCCGTTTCACAGCCAAACGCATGGCCAAACGCATGCCCAGGCGCATGCTGCGGCCCCTGCCGACAGCGGCGCCGCTGCCCAGCCGTTGTTGAGCCCGACCGGCTGCCCCGTCAGCGCGCGCGCCGCGGACTTCGACCCGTTCGAGGACGGCTACCAGCAGGATCCGCCCGACTACGTGCGCTGGGCGCGCGAGCAGGAGCCGGTGTTCTACAGCCCCAGGCTCGGCTATTGGGTCGTCACCCGCTACGACGACATCAAGGCGATCTTTCGCGACAACCTGACCTTCAGCCCGTCGATCGCCCTGGAGAAGATCACGCCGACCGGCGACGAGGCCAACGCGGTGCTGGCCTCCTACGGCTACGCGATGAACCGCACGCTGGTCAACGAGGACGAGCCCGCCCACATGCCGCGCCGCCGCGTGCTGATGGAGCCGTTCACGCCCGAACAGCTGCAGCACCACGAGCCGATGGTGCGCCGGCTGACGCGCGAATACGTCGACCGCTTCATCGACGACGGCAAGGCCGACCTGGTCGACCAGATCCTGTGGGAGGTGCCGCTGACCGTGGCGCTGCATTTCCTCGGCGTGCCCGAGGAGGACATGGACCTGCTGCGCAAGTATTCGATCGCCCATACGGTCAACACCTGGGGTCGCCCAAAACCGGAGGAGCAGGTCGAGGTCGCGCACGCGGTCGGCAACTTCTGGCAGCTCGCCGGGCGCATCCTCGACAAGATGCGGCAGGATCCATCGGGCCCGGGCTGGATGCAGTACGGCATCCGCAAGCAGAAGGAATATCCCGACGTCGTCACCGACTCCTATCTGCATTCGATGATGATGGCCGGCATCGTCGCCGCGCATGAGACCACCGCCAACGCCAGCGCCAATGCGATCAAGCTGCTGCTGCAGCATCCCGACGCCTGGCGCGAGCTGTGCGAGGACCCGAGCCTGATCCCGAACGCGGTCGAGGAATGCCTGCGGCATAACGGCTCGGTCGCGGCATGGCGGCGGCTGGCCACGCGCGACGTGCAGATCGGCGGCGTCGACATCCCGGCCGGCGCCAAGCTGCTGATCGTGACCTCGTCGGCCAACCACGACGAGCGCCACTTCGCCGACGCCGACCTGTTCGATATCCGCCGCGCCAATGCCAGCGACCAGCTGACCTTCGGCTACGGCGCGCACCAGTGCATGGGCAAGAATCTGGCGCGGATGGAGATGCAGATCTTCCTCGAGGAATTCACGCGCCGGCTGCCGCATATGAAGCTGTCGGAGCAGAAGTTCACCTACGTGCCGAACACCTCGTTCCGCGGCCCCGAGCACCTGTGGGTCGAGTGGGACCCGAGCCAGAACCCCGAACGGCGCAACCCCGCGCTGCTGCAGGCGCGCACGCCGGTGCGGATCGGCGAGCCGTCCAGCCATGCGATCAACCGCACCGTGGTGGTCGAGCGCATGACGCGCGTGGCCGACGACATCGTGCGGCTGCGGCTGGTATCGCCCGATGGCAAGCCGCTGCCGCGCTGGTCGCCCGGTTCGCATATCGATGTCGAATGCGGCGATACCGGGGTGTCGCGCCAGTATTCGCTGTGCGGCGATCCCGCCGACACGCAGGCCTTCGAGATCGCGGTGCTGCGCGAGACCGAGAGCCGTGGCGGCTCGGCGTGGATCCATCGCGAACTGAAGGCCGGCGACCGGCTGCGCATCCGCGGACCGCGCAATCATTTCCGGCTCGACGAAAGCGCGCGCCGGCTGATCCTGATCGCCGGCGGCATCGGCATCACGCCGCTCAGCGCGATGGCGCGGCGCGCGAGGGAACTCGGCATCGACTACCAGCTGCACTACTGCGGCCGCGGCCGCGCCTCGATGGCGCTGCTCGACGAGCTGGCGGCGCTGCATGGCGAGCGGCTGCACGTCTACGCCAGGGACGAAGGCGCGCGCGCCGACCTGGGCGCGCTGCTCGGCCAGCCCGATGCCGCGACGCAGATCTACGCCTGCGGCCCGGCGCGCATGCTCGACGCGCTGGCCGCCTGTTGCGCGAGCTGGCCCGAAGACGCGCTGCGCGTCGAGCATTTCACCTCGACGCTGGGCGCGCTCGATCCGAGCAAGGAGCAGGCCTTCGAGGCAGAGCTGAAGGACTCGGGCATCGTCGTCACGGTGCGGGCCGACCAGACCCTGCTCGCCGCGCTGCGTGCCGCCAACATCGACGTGCAGAGCGATTGCGAGGAAGGGCTGTGCGGCTCCTGCGAAGTGCGCGTGCTGGCGGGCGAGATCGACCACCGCGACGTGGTGCTGACGCGCGCCGAGCGGGAGGCGAACGGCAAGATGATGAGCTGCTGTTCGCGGGCAAAGTGCGGGCAGCGGATCGTGCTCGAACTTTGAGGGGCCGGGGCGAGGCGGCGGCGTTCAGCAGCCGGTTCAGCAGCCGGTTCAACCACCGGGTCAGCGGCCGGTGCCGCCGCCGGTTCAGCCACCGCGTCAGCCGTCCGTTCGGCTGCGCGTTCAGCCGCCCTCTGCGCCTCGCTTGACGCCTGCCTTGACGCCTCCCTCGACGCCTTCCCTGGCGCCTTCCCTGGCGCCCTCCTTGCCGCCCCGGCCCTGCGCCGCTTCATCGGGCAACAGCTCGATGCCGTCGAGGTCCCGCGCGCAGGTCTCGCGCACGATCGCGACGAAATCCCGCGCGAACGGCCGCTCGGCCAGCGCGGCCGGCATTGCCGCATACAGCTCGCTCCACAGCCCGCCCGTGCCAATGCGCTTGGCCAGCACGTAGTCGTGGTCGACGTAGTTCTTGACGCCCCAGTTCGGCAGCGCCGCGACGCCGCGCCGGCTGGCGACCAGCTGCAGGATCGCCACCGTCAGCTCGGCCGTGCGGCGCTGCAGCCGGATGCCGGCCGGCTCCAGCACCTCGCGGATCAGGTCGATGCGCGGCTCCGGCACCGGATAGGTGATCAGCGTCTCGCCCTCCAGATCGGCCGCCTCGATCCGTCGCCGGTTGCGCAGCCGATGCTCGTTGGCGATCACCGCCAGGATCTCGAAGCGGAACAGCGGCACCACGGCCAGGCCCCGGCGCGTCGGCGGCAGCGAGCCGATCACCATGTCGGCCCGCCCCTCGGCCAGCAGCGCCAATGGATCCGCATGAAAGCCCGCCACCAGGTCGACCTCGACCTCGGGCCAGCGCGTGCGGAATTCGTCCATCACCGGCATCAGCCAGTCGAAGCAGGTGTGGCACTCCAGCACGATGCGCAGCTCCCCGCGCGTATCGCCCTTTAGCCGCTCCAGGTCGCGCTCGGCCGCGCTGATCGACGCCAGCACCTCGCGCGACAACGCCAGCAGCCGCTCTCCGGCCGGGGTAAAGCGCAGGCCGCCGCGGGTGCGGTCGAACAGCGACAGGCCGTAATGCGATTCGATCGCCTTGATCTGATGGGACAGCGCGGACTGGCTGACATGGACGCGCTCGGCCGCCGTGGCGAGCTTGCCGGATTCGGCGATGGCGACCAGCGAACGGAAATGGCGGACCTCGATCATGGTGTCGTTCCTGGTTTCGTGCCGGGTTTCGTCCCTACCCGACTGTGGGCGGTCCAGGAAAGGCTCGGGACGCCGGCCCGCCCGAGCCCCGTACGCCAACCTCTGATATGAAACCAATTCATATTTTGTTTAAAACATATCACTTGATTCATTCTACCCGCCGCCGGACACTGAGCGCCACCTTGTTTTGGAGCGAGAGATGGCACGCACGCATATTCCGGGGTTCCCGCGCATCGGCGCGAAACGCGAACTGAAATTCGCCCAGGAGGCGTTCTGGCGCGGCGAGTCCAGCGAGGCCGCGCTGCGCGAGTGCGCCGCCGGCCTGCGCAAGACGCACTGGCGCCAGCAGGCCGACGCCGGCCTCGACCTGGCCGCCGCGGGCGACTTCGCCTACTACGACCAGATGCTGGGCATGAGCGCCCTGCTCGGTGCGCTGCCGGCACGCTTCGGCTTCGACCCGCGCACGCTGACGCTGGCGCAGTACTTCGAGTTGGCCCGCGGCAATGCGGCGCAGCCGGCGATGGAAATGACCAAGTGGTTCGATACCAACTACCACTACCTGGTGCCGGAACTGGGCCCGGACACACGCTTCGATGGCGGAGTCGACTGGCTGTTCGACGAGATCGACGAGGCGCTGGCGCTGGGCCATCGCGTCAAGCCGGTGCTGGTGGGACCGGTCACCTGGCTGTGGCTGTCCAAGACCCACGTCGCCGGCTTCGATCGCCTGACGCTGCTGCCGAAGCTGGCCGCCGCCTACCGCGACATCCTGCAGCGGCTGCGGGCGCGCGGCATCGAATGGGTCCAGCTCGACGAGCCCGCGCTGTGCCTGGAGCTCGACGACGCCTGGCTGGACGCGTATGACACGGCCTATGCCGCGCTGGCCGACTGCGGCGTCAAGCTGCTGCTGGCGACCTACTTCGATTCGGCGGCCGAGCACGCCGCCCGCGCCGCAGCATTGCCGGTGCACGGCTTCCATCTCGATCTGGTGCGCGCGCCGCAGCAGTGGCAGGCCTGGCGCGAGGTGCTCCCGGCCAATGCGGTGCTGTCGGCGGGCGTGATCGACGGCCGCAATATCTGGCGTGCCGACCTGCGCGCGATTCTGGCGCAGCTGGCGCCGCTGCACGCCGAACTGGGCGACCGCCTGTGGCTGGCGCCGTCCTGCTCGCTGCTGCATGTGCCGGTGTCGCTCGCGCCGGAGACGCGCCTCGACCCCGAAATCCGCGGCTGGCTGGCGTTCGCCACCGAGAAACTGGAAGAGCTGAAGGTGCTGGCGACCGCGTTGAACGACGGCGAGGCCGCGGTGGCCGACGCACTGGCCGCCTCGGATTCCGCCCAGGCCGGCCGCCGGGCGTCCCGCCGCGTGGTCAACGCCCAGGTCCGCCAGCGCGTTGCCGCGGTGACGCCGGAGATGGCCGATCGCCGCAGCCCCTTCGCGCAGCGCATCGCCGATCAGCGCGCCGCGCTGCAGTTGCCGCCGCTGCCGACGACCACCATCGGCTCGTTCCCGCAGACCGCCGAGATCCGCCAGACCCGCGCGGCCTTCAAGCGCGGCGAACTGGGCGCGCTGGCCTACCTGCAACGGATCCGCGCCGAGATCGAGGACGCCGTGCGCCGCCAGGAGGCGCTGGGGCTGGACGTGCTGGTGCATGGCGAGGCCGAGCGCAACGACATGGTCGAGTACTTCGGCGAGCAGCTGTGCGGCTATGCCTTTACCGAATTCGGCTGGGTGCAAAGCTACGGCTCGCGCTGCGTCAAGCCGCCGCTGATCTATGGCGACGTCTACCGTCCCGAGCCGATCACCGTCGATACCGCCCGCTATGCGCAGTCGCTGACTGACCGGCCGATGAAGGGCATGCTGACCGGCCCGATCACGATGCTGCAATGGTCGTTCGTGCGCGACGACCAGCCGCGCGCCGACACCGCGCTGCAGCTGGCGCTGGCGATCCGCGACGAAGTGGCCGATCTCGAACAGGCCGGTATCCGCGTGATCCAGATCGACGAGCCCGCGTTGCGCGAGGGCCTGCCACTGCGGCGCGCAGACTGGGACGGCTACCTGCAGTGGGCGGTGCGCGCCTTCCGCATTGCCGCCGCGGTGGTCCGCGACGATACGCAGATCCACACCCATATGTGCTACGCCGAGTTCAACGACATCCTGCCAGCGATCGCCGCCCTCGATGCCGACGTGATCACGATCGAGACCTCGCGCTCGGCGATGGAGCTGCTCGACGGCTTTGCCGCGTTCGACTATCCGAACGAGATCGGCCCCGGCGTCTACGACATCCATTCGCCGCGCGTGCCCAGCGTCGAGGCGATCGGCCAGCTGCTGACGCGCGCCTGCCAGGTGATTCCGCCCGAGCGGCTGTGGGTCAATCCCGATTGCGGGCTGAAGACGCGCGGCTGGGCGGAGACCGAGGCGGCGCTGCGGAACATGGTGGCCGCGGCCCGGCAGTTGCGCGAGAGGCTGGCGGCGGAAGGCGCGGCGGGCTTGCAACGGCAGCCGGTGGCGCTGGAGCGTGCTGCCCATGCGGGCGGGCAGTGCGATTGCGCGGCGCATTGAACGGCGCATTGAACGGCGCATTGAACGGCGGATTGATCGCGCTTTGATCGCGCTTTGATCGGCGGGGTGTGCGCGATCGAGGCGCGGCATCAGAGGCCGGCTGCCAGGCTGGCAATGAGAAAGGGGGCGGCTCCAGGCCGCCCCCTTTTTTTGCACCGTCAGCGCTCGGTTGGCGCTCGGTTGGCGCTCGGTTGGCGCTCGGTTGGCGCTCTATCTGCGCTCGATCTGCGCTCAGTCCGCGCCGACCTTCCGCACCGGCGGCGCGCTCCAGTTGCCGTCCAGCGCCGTCGGCTGCGGCCAATACAGCCGCAGCATCAGGTTGAACGGACCGTCGGGAGCCGGCAGCCAATTGGCGGCCTGTGCCCGCGGCGGCCGCGCATGCTGGACCACGATCTCGACCGAGCCGTCGCGGTTGCGCCGCAGGCGGTCGCGGCTGCCAATGGCATAGCGGTTCAACGGGTTGGCCACGACGTCCTGCGCCTGGTCGTACAGCGACAGCGACCAGAATGCCTTGGCCGGCGGCAGCGCGCCCTTGTCGAAGCGGATCACGTAGCGATTGGCGCCGTGCAGCGGCTGGCCGGTGGCGTCGGCGTTCGCGCGGAACACCATGGTGTCTTCGCCGAGGCTGGACCCCAGCGCCAGCCAGGCCGTGGCGGCGCGGCGGTCGTAGT
>NZ_JCBAJO010000091.1:0-17609 GCF_059772245.1 Cupriavidus sp. R6-3 | reverse complement strand
TGGACTGGAATCCGCGCAGCGAGGAAAGCGAGGCGCTGAACACCTTTGCCGGCCAGCTGGCCACGTTGATGCTGTACAGCGCGCTGCTGTTCGCCGGCATCGCCTGGTCGGCACGACGGGCGCTGGCCCCGCTGCGCGGGATGCTGGCGGCAATCCGCCGATACGAGCACGCCGAATACGATGCGGCGCTGCCCCCGACCCGGATCGCCGAGCTTGACGCCATCCGCCGGGCGTTGCAGCAGCTCGCCGCGGCGCTGGCGCAGGCGGAGGCTTCCCGTCGCGCGTTGAGCCTGCGGCTGCTCGATGCGCAGGAGCACGAGCGGGCGCGCATCGCGCGCGAACTGCACGACGAGCTTGGCCAGACGTTGACCGCGATGCGGGCCGACGCCGCCTACCTGTCGCGCCGGCTGGCGCATGACGCCGGGCTGCGCGGCGTGGCCGACGGGCTGTCGCAGCATGGCGCGCGCATCCAGCAGGATGTCCGCTCGCTGCTGCATCGGCTGCGGCCGCATGGCACGCAGCCGGGCAACGGGCCGGTGCCGCTGGCTCGGATGCTGCAGGACTTGCTGCAAGGGTGGCGCACGCAGCCGGACTCGCGCACGGACTTTCGCCTGGAGATAGAGCTCGGCGCGGTGGCGGTACCGCCGGCGCTGGCACTGGCGCTCTACCGCATGACGCAGGAGGCCCTGACCAACGCGGTACGGCACGCCGGCGCCGGGACGGTTCAGGCCCGCGTGGCCGCCAACGCCGCCGGCGATATCGTCTGGTGCGTCGAGGACGACGGCCGCGGCATCGCCGACCTCGGCGCCGCGCTCGAGGCCGGCTGCGGACTGGGCGGCATGCGGGAACGGGTGTGGGCCCATGGGGGCGAGCTGGAGCTGGGCGCCTCGCGGCCCGGCGAAACGCAGCCCGGGCTGAAGCTGCTTGCGCGTTTCCCTGGCGCGCTGGCGGCACCTGCCGCCGTCGCGACGATTTCGAAGGGTGCGGCCGTTGCGGCGGTGCATGCGCCAGACATCACGACCCGCGCCGGCGCCCCCGGCCACGGCTGCCTGCCGGAGCTGGCCTGATGATGCCGCTGCGCGTCGTACTCGCCGACGACCATGCCGTCGTGCGGACCGGCTACCGCCGCCTGCTGGAGCTGGACGAGCGCCTGCAGGTCGTCGGGGAGTTCGCCGACGGCGATGCCGCCTATCTCTGGCTCAGCCGCCACCCTGCCGACGTGCTGGTGCTGGACCTGTCGATGCCGGGCCGCGGCGGGCTCGAAGTGCTGCGCTGCCTGAAGGCGCGCGTGCCCGCCCTGCGCGTGCTGGTCTTCAGCATGCATGACAGCCCAGCCATCGTCGCGCAGGCGCTGCGCGCGGGAGCGGACGGCTATCTGACCAAGAGCAGCGCACCGGACCTGCTGGTCGACGCGGTGCATCGCGTCGCGGCCGGCGAGCGGCCGCTGTCGGACGATATCGCCGGCCTCGCCGGCGAGGGAGACCCGAAGGCGCTGCCGCACATGCGCCTGTCGCCGCGCGAGTTCGATCTGTTCCGCCTGCTGGTGCGCGGTATCGCGCTCGAGGACATCGCCGCGCAGCTCTACCTGAGCACCAAGACAATCGCCAATTACCAGACGCTGATCCGCAAGAAGCTGGGACTGGCCAACGTCGTCGAGATGTACCGCTATGCGCGCGAGCACGGCCTTGACTGAAGGCGGAACCGCAGACCGCGGGACCGTTGGCCATGGCCCCTTGATCGCGGACCGTTGATCGCCGGCCGCAGTGCGATTGCTCCATTTCGGGACACCGGGGACAGGGCCGCGATTAGCGACGCAACAGTGCGGGCGCGCATCACGGGCGAACCATGCCGAAAAACGGCGGCCGGCAAATGGCACGCTCCTTGCGCTGAGGGAAGCGGACTGACCGGACACCCGGTCGCCAAGACAGCAGCGCAACCGCAAGACAAACGCAAGACAGACGATTCGTCAGGAGACACCACCATGAACCATGCGGAACTGAAATTCCTCGATATCGAATTCCCGTACAAGGCGTCCTACGACAACTTCATCGGCGGCAAGTGGGTGCCGCCGCAATCGGGACAGTACTTCAACAATCTGTCGCCCGTCACCGGCCAGGCGTTCTGCAAGATCGCCCGCTCCAATGCCGACGATATCGAGCTGGCGCTGGACGCCGCGCATGCGGCCAAGGCGGCCTGGGCGCGCACCTCGCCGGCCGAGCGCGCCAACGTGCTGAACCGCATTGCCGATCGCATGGAGGCCAACCTGAAGCGCCTCGCCGTCGCCGAGACGATCGACAACGGCAAACCGCTGCGCGAGACCATGGCCGCCGACTTGCCGCTGGCGATCGATCATTTCCGCTATTTCGCCGGCGCGGTGCGCGCCCAGGAAGGCGGCATCTCGGAGATCGACCACGACACCATCGCCTATCACTTCCATGAGCCGCTGGGCGTGGTCGGCCAGATCATCCCTTGGAATTTCCCGCTGCTGATGGCGACGTGGAAGCTGGCGCCCGCGCTTGCCGCCGGCAACTGCGTCGTGCTCAAGCCCGCCGAGCAGACCCCGGCCTCGATCATGGTGCTGCTGGAGATCATCGGCGACCTGTTGCCGCCGGGCGTGCTCAACGTCGTCAATGGCTTCGGCCTCGAGGCCGGCAAGCCGCTGGCCTCGAACAAGCGCATCGCCAAGATCGCCTTCACCGGCGAGACCACCACCGGCCGGCTGATCATGCAATACGCCAGCCAGAACCTGATTCCGGTCACGCTGGAGCTCGGCGGCAAGAGCCCGAACATCTTCTTCGCCGACGTGCTCGACAAGGACGACGCCTTCTTCGACAAGGCGCTGGAAGGCTTCGCGATGTTCGCGCTGAACCAGGGCGAGGTCTGTACCTGCCCGTCGCGCGCGCTGATCCAGGAATCGGTCTACGACCGCTTCATGGAGCGGGCCATCAAGCGTGTCGAGTCGATCAAGCAAGGCCATCCGCTGGACCGCAGCACGATGATCGGCGCGCAGGCCTCGCAGGAACAGCTCGAGAAGATCCTGTCGTACATCGACCTGGGCAAGCAGGAAGGCGCGCAGCTGCTGACCGGCGGCGAACGCGCGCAACTGGGCAATGGCCTGGAGAACGGCTACTACATCAAGCCGACCGTCTTCCGCGGCCACAACAAGATGCGCATCTTCCAGGAGGAGATCTTCGGGCCGGTGGTATCGGTGACCACCTTCAAGACCGAGGAAGAGGCGCTCGAGATCGCCAACGACACGCTGTATGGCCTCGGCGCCGGCGTGTGGACGCGCGACGGCACGCGGGCCTACCGCTTCGGCCGCGCGATCCAGGCGGGCCGCGTGTGGACCAACTGCTATCACGCCTACCCGGCCCACGCGGCGTTCGGCGGCTACAAGCAATCGGGCATCGGACGCGAGAACCACAAGATGATGCTGGACCACTACCAGCAGACCAAGAACCTGCTGGTCAGCTACAGCCCGAACGCGCTCGGCTTCTTCTGACCGACGGGCCTGGCAACGGCCGTCGCCCTCGCCAGGCCGGATCCTGGCGTCCTGTGCCGCCGCAAGCGGCAGGGACGCCGGGCTCCCGGCTTCGCGCGGACGACGGCATCTTTGTGGATTCCGACCATGCATACCCCCCTGCCCCCACGCGTGATCGCCACCGACGCCGCGCTCGCGCTGATCGCGCAGCTGACCGGTGACCACGGCCCCATCCTGTTCCACCAGTCCGGCGGCTGCTGCGACGGCAGCGCGCCGATGTGTTTTCCGCGCGGCGAGTTCCTGGTCGGCGGCAGCGACATCAAGCTCGGCGAGATCGGTGGCGCACCGTTCTACATGAGCGAATCGCAGTTCGAATACTGGCGGCACACGCAGCTGATCATCGACGTGGTGCCCGGCAATGGCGGCATGTTCTCGATCGAACGCGCCACCGGCATGCGCTTCCTGACCCGTTCGCGGCTGTTCACCGCCGAGGAGGCCGACCGGCTCGCCGCGGTGCCGCCGCAACGGGCAACCGTCGACTATCCCGACCTCGCCGCGTGATGGCGCCCGCGCCGATCCTTCCGATGCCAGGGCGCCGCGCGCTGACGATCGCGCTTGGCGCGCTGGCCGCGCGCGCGGCGCTTCCGGCCATGGCGGCCACAACCGTCACGCCCGGCGCGGGCGCCAATCCGGCCGCCGGCTACCCCGCGCACCCGCTGACGATGATCGTGCCCTGGCCCGCGGGCGGCGCCACCGATCTGTCGATGCGGGTATTGGCCGAACTGGTCGGGCACGAGCTCGGCCAGCCGGTGGTGGTCGAGAACCGCGCCGGCGCCGGCGGTGCCCTGGTCGGCGCGCTGCTTGCCGCGGCAAAGCCGGATGGCTACACCATCGGCCAGTTGCCGGTGACCGTCTACCGGCTGCCGCACCAGCAGAAGACGACATGGCAGCCGCTGCGCGATATCCAGCCGGTGGTGATGATCTCCGGCTATACCTTCGGCGTGGTGGTGCCGGCCGACAGCCCGTTCCGCAGCTTCGGCGACCTGGTCGCCTGGGGACAGGCCCATCCCGGCGCGCTGACGGTGGGCTCCTCCGGCATCGGCACCACGCCGCATCTGGCGATCGAGGACGTGCTCGGCCGCAACCGCGTCCGCTATCTGCATGTGCCCTACCGCGGCATCGCCGACCAGATGCTGGCGGTCGCCGGCGGTGCGTTGATGGCGGGCGTCAGCGCGACCGGCTTCGCGCCCTATGTCGACAGCGGGCGCCTGCGGCTGCTGGCCCTGTTCAGCGAACACCGCTCGCCCCGCTGGCCCGACGTGCCGACCATGAAGGAGCTCGGCTATCCCGACGCGGTCCACAACTCGCCCTATGGCATCGGCGTGCCGCGGGGCACCGACCCGCGCGTCGTGCGCCGGCTGCACGACGCCTTCGCCCGCGCCATGCGCCACCCCCGGCATCTGGCCGAACTGGCCAGGTACGACCAGGAACTGACGTATCTCGATACCGAGCGGTACGAGGCCTATCTGCGCGGCGTGTGGGCGCGCGAGCGCGAGTTCGCGCAACGGCTGGGCCTGGCCGCCGGCAAGGAGCCATCGTGATGAGCCCCACCCTGGCGGCGGCGATGCGGGCGGATGCCGAATCGAGCGAAGCAACTGGCGATACCGCCCCGGCGCTGCGCTGCGACGGGCTGGTCAAGCGCTTCGGCAGGCAGGCGGCGCTCGATGGCGTATCGCTGTCGGTTCGCCCCGGCGAATTCGTTGCGCTGCTCGGGCCGAACGGCGCCGGCAAGACCACGCTGTTCCAGATCCTGACCGGGTTGTTCGTCGCGGATGCCGGCCGGGCCGAGGTGATGGGCGCCGACATGCGGGAGCATCCGGCCCGCGCGCTGGCCCGGCTCGGCATCGTCTTCCAGCAGCCGGCGATCGATCTGGACCTGTCGGTGCGCGACAACCTGCTGTTCCATGCCGACCTGCATGGCCTTGCCCGGCGGCAGTCCTTGCCGCGCATCGCCGCCTTGCTCGCGCACTTCGGGCTTGCCGAGCGCGAACGCGCGCCGGTGCGCGCGCTGTCGGGCGGCAACCGCCGCAAGGTCGAACTGGCCCGCGCGCTGCTGCACGAGCCGGCGCTGCTGCTGATGGACGAGGCGACGGTCGGACTCGATCCGGCCTCGCGCGCGCAGATCGTCGACGAGGCCCGCCGCCTTGCCGCCGAACAATCCACCGCGGTGCTGTGGGCCACGCACCTGGTCCAGGAGATCGCCGCCTGCGACCGTGTCGTCGTGCTGCACCGGGGCACGGTCCGCTTCGACGGCACGCCGGCGATGCTGTGCGCCGCCACCACGCAGCACGACCTCGAACGGGCCTTCCTGGCCCTGACCGCCTCGGAGGCATCGCCATGAGCCACCTGCCACCGGTACCGCGTATCCGCTGGGTCGTCGGTGCCACCCTGGTCGCGACCGCCGTGCTGGTGCTGGCCGGGTGGTCCGAGACGGCATACCCCGCCGGCGGCGGCCAGGTCATCGTTTCCAGCGAGAAGGACGGCAGCCTGACGTTCTACGACGCGGCCAGCCGGCAGGTGTCCGCCGTGCTGCCGCAGTGCCGCCGGCCGCGCCATCTGCAGTTGTCGCCCGACCGCACGCGGCTCTATGTCGCCTGCAGCGACGACGATCGCGTCGATGTGGTCGACGTCCGCACGCGCAAGACGCTGGCCGCGCTGCGCGTCGGCGACGACCCGGAAATGTTCGACCTGAGCCCGGACGGCAGGACGCTCTATGTCTCCAACGAGGAAGAGTCCCTGCTGACCGCGGTCGACACTGCGACCGGGCAGAAGCGCTTCTCGGTGGCCGTCGGCGATGAACCGGAGGGTGTCAAGGTCAGCGCCGACGGCAAGCGTGTCTACGTGGCCTCCGAAGTGGCCAATCTCGTCCATGTGATCGACGTGGACAGCCGCAAGATCGTTCGCCATATCCCCGTCGGCAACCGGCCGCGGCGCTTCGCGCTGTCGCCCGACGGCAAGGAGCTGTGGGTCAGCAACGAGCTCGCCGCCAGCGTGTCGATCATCCGCACCGACACGCTGCAGGTCGCGCACGTGCTGACCTTCGCGCCGAAGGGGTTTCGTGCCGACGACGTGACGCCGGTAGGGCTGGCCCTGTCGCGCGACGGCAGGCGCGCCTATGTCGCCCTCGGGCGGGCCAACCATGTGGCGGTGGTCGATGTCGCCGCGCGGCGCGTGCTCGACTACGTGCTGGTTGGCCGGCGCGCGTGGGGGGTGGCGCTGACGCGCGGCGATGCGCTGCTGTACGTGACCAACGGCATGTCCGACGACGTCAGCGTGGTCGACACCGCGCGTGCCAAGGCGGTGGCGACGCTGAAGGCCGGGCGCGTACCGCATTCGGTGGCGATCGATGACTAGGCTCGCGTTGCTGCGTCCGCTCGCCGTGTGCGTGTTGCTGGCCGGCATATCGACGGCTACACGAGCCGCTGCGGCAACGGCTGCGGCGCGCGCTGGCGCGGCCGAGCTGCGCATCGGCGTCGTCAGCCTGGGCGACGATCCGCGCTACGAGTCCAGACGGCTGGAGCAGCGCTATCCCGGCCACCCCGAGGGCAGGCCATTCGACGGCATGCGCGTGGCCGCGGCCGAATCCCGCCTTGCGCTCGAGGCCGCGGGGCTGGCGCTAAAGCTCGAGGCCGCCGAAGCGCGCGACGCCGAGGGGGCGGCACAGACGGCCGCCATGCTGGCGCGCCAGGGCATCCGCTACATCGTGCTCGATCTCCCCGCCGACGCCGTGCGCGCGGCGACCCGCGCGGTAAAGCCCGGCGAGGCCTTGCTGCTGAACGTCTCGTCCGACGACGACGCGCTGCGCGGGCAAGCCTGCGCGCAGCACCTGCTGCACACACTGCCGAGCCGGCGCATGCAGGCCGACGCGCTGATGCAGGCGCTGGCCGCGCGCAAATGGCGCAAGGCGCTGCTGCTGACGGGCCCCGCGCCGGAGGATCGCGCGTGGCAGGCGCTCTATCTGCAGGCGGCCCGGCGCTTCGGGATCGCCTGGGCCGCGCAGCGGGACTTCCGTCTGTCGAACGATCCGCGTGAACGGGAGCTGGCCAACGTCCGGCTGCTGACGGGCGGCCCGGATCACGACGTCGTGGTGGTCGCCGATGCCGACGGCGAGTTCGCGCGCACGCTGCCGTACGCCACGCAACTGCCGCGCCCGGTGGCGGGCGCCAACGGCCTGACCGCGATGGCGTGGCACCGGGCCTGGGAGCGCCACGGCGGCCCGCAATTGAACCGGCGCTTCCTCAAGGCCGCCGGCAGGCCGATGAGCGGGCACGACTGGGCCGGCTGGGTCGCGGTCAAGGCTGTCGTCGAAGCGGCCACGCGCGCGCCGAAGGCGCCGTTTGCCGAGCAGGCCCGGAGCCTGGTCTCCGGCGATGTCGTCATCGATGGCTTCAAGGGCCCGCGCCTGAGTTTCCGGCCCTGGGACGGGCAGCTGCGCCAGCCGGTGTTTCTTGCGCATCCCGACGGCGTGGCGGCGGTCGCCCCGCTCGACGGCTTCCTGCATCCCAGGAACAACCTCGACACGCTGGGCGCGGACGCGCCCGAGACCGCGTGCCGCCGCTGACAGCCTGCCGCCATGATGACCTCCATCTCTCCCCTGCTCCATCGCTGGCGCGCGCTGCGCGCGGTCGCGGGCCGCGAGCTGCGCAAGTTCCTGCGCCAGCCCGGCCGCCTGATCTCGTCGCTGGTGCGGCCGCTGCTGTGGTTCCTGGTATTCGGCGCGGGCTTCCAGAACGTGTTCGGCGTCGCCATCATTCCGCCCTACGACACCTATGTCGAATACAAGGTTTATCTGACCCCCGGCCTGCTGGCGATGATCGCGCTGTTCAACGGCATGCAATCCTCGCTGGCGATGGTCTACGACCGCGAAATGGGCGTGATGCGGCTGCTGCTGACGGCCCCGCTGCCGCGGCCCTGGTTGCTGGCGTGCAAGCTCGCGGCCGGTGCGCTGCTGTCGCTGCTGCAGATGGCGGCGTTCCTGCTGGTCGCCGTGCTGTTCGACGTACCGATCGCGTATGCCGCGCTGCCTATGCTGTTCGCGGCGATGACGCTGGCCGCGCTGATGCTCGGCGCGCTCGGCCTCGCGCTGTCGGTGCATGTGCGGCAGTTGGAGAACTTCGCCGGCATGATGAACTTCGTGATCTTCCCGATGTTCTTCATCAGCACCGCGCTGTATCCGCTGTGGAAGCTCGAGGAATCCGGGGCCGAGCCGATCCACCAGCTGGCGCGGATCAACCCCTTCACGCATGCGGTCGAGGCGATCCGCTTCGCGCTGTACGGGCAGGCGGCCTGGGGCAGCGTCGCGGTGGTGGCGGCCTGCGCCTGCCTGTTCTTCGGCGTGGCGCTGCTCGGCTACGACCCGCAGCGCGGCATGGCAAGGCCGCTGGGAAAACGGGCGTGAGGCCGCCTGTCGTGCCGCGCCGTCATGGCAGGCAAAGCCGTGCGTGGCTCGGGACGCTGCTGGCCCTGGCGTCGGCGCTGGCGCGTGCGGCCGCCGATGCCGACCCGTTCGCCTCGCCGCAATGGCCCACGCTGCGCGGCGAGATGCTGGGCAACGCGCCCGCGGTGTTCGACGCGCGCGTGAAGGTCGTCGGTCCCGCCTTCGCCGAAGACGCGCTGAACGTGCCGATCGCCTTCGACGCCTCGGCGCTGGGCGAAGTGGACCGGGTCGTGGTCGGGGTCGACCGCAATCCGATCCGCAAGGTGCTGGCGTTCACGCCGGGCAAGCTCAAGCCGGCGCTGTCGTTCCGCTTCAAGCTGGAACAGGGCTCCCCGGTACGGGTCGCGGCCCGCACCCGCGATGGCGTCTGGCATGTCGGCGGCCTGCTGGTCGACGCCGCCGGCGGCGGCTGCACGGTGCCGGGCGTGACGCGCAAGGACGGCTCGTGGAGCGTGACGCTGAACCGGGTCGAGGCCCGGCGCTTTGCCGCGCTCGATGGCGGCGGCGGCCGGATCCGGGTCCGCGTGATGCATCCGATGGACACCGGCCTGGTGGCGGGCATTCCCGCCTTCCATATCGAGCAGCTGGCGCTCGTCGACGGCCGTCGCGAACCGCTCGGCACGCTCGAGCTGCACGAGCCCGTGTCGGAGAACCCGATCTTCTCCTTCGACCTGCGCGAGCCGGCGCCGCAGCCGCTGGCGGTGACCGGC
This sequence comes from Cupriavidus sp. R6-3, assembly GCF_059772245.1. Taxonomy (NCBI): domain Bacteria; kingdom Pseudomonadati; phylum Pseudomonadota; class Betaproteobacteria; order Burkholderiales; family Burkholderiaceae; genus Cupriavidus; species Cupriavidus sp. R6-3. The sequence goes on along the minus strand of NZ_JCBAJO010000091.1, from coordinate 7,921 downwards.
CGCGACAACAACGGCAACCGTATCGACGCGCGGGTGCTGCCATGAGGCGCCTGTTGGCCGCGCTCGCCGTGCCGATTGCCCAGCTGTTTGGCTTGCCGTTCTCCCTGCCGTTCTCCCTGTCGATCGCCCTGTCGATCGCCCTGTCGATGGCCCTGCTGCTTCCCGCGCCGGCATTCGGCGACGACCCCGCAGCAGGGGCGCTGCGGCCGCCCGACTACCGCCTCGCGCCGCGCGATATCGGCGACGGCATCTGGCTGTTTGAAGGGGCGAATGCCGACTTCGCCGTCGGCAACGGCTGCAACATCATCAATACGGCCTTCATCGATACCGGCGACGGCGTGGTCGTCGTCAATACGGGGCCGTCGCGGCGCTACGGTGAGCAGCAGCGCGCGGCGATCGCCAGGGTGACGAAGGCCCCGGTCCGCCTGGTGCTGAACCTGAACCTGCATCCCGACTACTTCTTCGGCAACCAGGCCTATGCCGACGCCAGTCCGGCCGCGCTGGCCGGTACCGTCGCCGGCGCGGCGCGCGAGGCCGGCGCGTATGCCGACAACCTGTATCGGCTCTGCGGCGACTGGATGGCGGGCACCGAACCGGCGCCGCCCGTCACGACCATCGAGCCGGGACCGCGCACGATCGGACGCCATCGATTCGAGCTGCTGCGCCTGCAGGGCCATACCGGCGACGATCTGGTGCTGATCGACCATACCGCGCGCGTGATGTTCGCCGGCGGCCTGGCCTTCCGCTCGCGCATCCCGACCACGCCGCACGCCGACATTCCCCGCTGGCTCGCCAGCCTCGACGTGCTGGAACGCCGGATGCGCGAGGACGGATTGCGCCTGCTGGTGCCAAGCCATGGCCCTGCGCTCGACGGCGCCGATGCGATCGCGCAGACGCGCGACTACCTGCGCTGGCTCGACGCCCGGCTGCGCCAGGCGGCCCGCGAAGGCCGCGATCTCGCCGAGGTCATCGCGATGCCGGTGCCGGCGCCGTACTCGGGCTGGGCCGCGATGCCGGCCGAATACCTGCGCAACGTCACGCACCTGTACCCGGCCTATGAACGGGAGGCTCTGGTGCCATGAACCGTGCCGCTGGTACCCGCGAGGGATGCTCCATTCCGCGACAGCGTTGTTGCGCGGTGGCGCGGTACGGCCCGGTATGGCGCATCCGCGCGCGCGATCGCGGCGAAAAGGGTTCGCAAGCAACGGGAATTTTTCACGGCCGGCGTGGCACGCGAATTGCGGATTGGCGCACCGGCGCGGCATCGCCGATCGGCCTGTGCCGCGCCTGTGGAAGAACCACCGGGAAATCCGCGACAGGGTTGATCGAAACCGATGATCGAAGCCGATCATCGACAAAAAGAGAGAGGAGCAAACGATGAGCAAGTTGAAGGTGCTGGTGCTGGCCGCCGCGTGCGTGACCAGCTTCGCCGCGCGGGCCGCCGTGACGGACGCGATGATCGAGAACGACGCGAAGAGTCCCGGTGATGTGCTGTCGTGGGGGATCGGGCCGGAGGGCCAGCGCTTCTCGCCGCTGGCCAGGATCAATACGAAGAACGTCGCCCGCCTGGTGCCGGCGTGGTCGTTCTCGTTCGGCGGGGAGAAGCAGCGCGGCCAGGAATCGCAGCCGCTGATCCATAACGGCAAGATGTTCGTCACCGCTTCGTACTCGCGGATCTTCGCGCTGGATGTCAAGACCGGCGCGAAGCTGTGGAAGTACGAGCATCGCCTGCCGGAAGGCATCATGCCGTGCTGCGACGTGGTGAACCGCGGCGCCGCGCTGTACGACAAGCTCGTCATCTTCGGCACGCTGGACGCGCAGCTGGTCGCGCTCGACCAGGACACCGGCAAGGTGGTGTGGAAGGACAAGATCGACGATTACGCGGCCGGCTATTCGTACACGGCGGCGCCGATGATCGTCAAGGGACTGGTGCTGACCGGCGTATCGGGGGGCGAGTTCGGCGTGGTCGGCCGCGTCGAGGCGCGCGATGCCAGGACCGGCCGCCTGGTGTGGATCCGCCCGACCGTCGAAGGGCATATGGGCTATCGCTTCGACGCCGAGGGCAACAAGATCGAGAACGGCATCACCGGTAACCTGAACGCCAGCTGGCCGGGCGAAACCTGGAAGACCGGCGGCGCGGCGACCTGGCTCGGCGGCACCTACGATCCCAAGACCGGGCTGGCCTACTTCGGCACCGGCAATCCGGGGCCGTGGAACAGCCATCTGCGCAAGGGCGACAACCTCTACTCGTCGTCGACGGTGGCCATCGATCCTGCCACCGGCAAGATCGTCTGGCATTACCAGAACACGCCGAACGACGGCTGGGATTTCGACGGCGTCAACGAGTTCGTGACCTTCGACCTCGACGGCAAGCGCGTCGGCGGCAAGGCCGACCGCAACGGCTTCTTCTACGTCAACGATGCAAGCAACGGCAAGGTGCTGAACGCCTTTCCGTTCGTCCGCAAGGTGACCTGGGCCAAGGACATCGACCTGAAGACCGGCCGGCCCAACTTCGTCGCGGAAAGCCGTCCTGGCGACCCCGCCGACCAGAAGAAGGGACAGTCGGTGTTCGCCGCGCCGGGCTTCCTCGGCGGCAAGAACCAGCAGCCGATGGCGTTCAGCCCGCAGACGGGCCTGTTCTATGTGCCGGCCAACGAATGGGGCATGGACATCTGGAACGAGCCGATCACCTACAAGAAGGGCGCGGCCTTCCTCGGCGCCGGCTTCACCATCAAGCCGCTGAACGACGACTATATCGGCGCGTTGCGCGCCGTCGATCCGAAGACCGGCAAGATCGTCTGGGAGGTCAAGAACAACGCGCCGCTGTGGGGCGGCGTGATGACGACCGGCGGCGGCCTGGTGTTCTGGGGCACGCCCGAGGGCTACCTGAAGGCGGCGGACGCGAAGACCGGCAAGGAGCTGTGGCAATTCCAGACCGGCAGCGGCGTGGTGGCGCCGCCAGTCACCTGGGAAGAAAACGGCGAGCAGTTCATCGCCGTGGTGTCGGGCTGGGGCGGCGCCGTGCCGCTGTGGGGCGGCGACGTGGCCAAGCGCGTCAACTTCCTCGAGCAAGGCGGCTCGGTGTGGGTGTTCAAGCTCAGCAAGGTCTGAGCGCTTGCCGTACAGGCCGGCGCGCGAGCGTGTGCATCGACGCGTGCGTTGATGCGTGTGTTGGCGCATGTGTTGGCGCATGCGGGGACGGCGCCGGCCGCATTCGAATGGGTGATTCATGCTGAAAGAACGGATTCGACGTATCGCGCCGCGCGGCGCGGTTGCCCTCGCCTTCGGCCTGGCCCTCGCCGCCTCGGCGCAGGCGGCCCCGGACATCAGGGCGCTGGCCGACAAGAACGGCTGCTTTTCCTGCCACGGCATGCAGGGCAAGCTGGTCGGCCCCGGCTTCGCCGAGGTCGCGGCCAGGTACAAGGGTGACAGCGAGGCCACCGGCAAGCTGGCCCGCAAGATCCAGGAGGGCGGCAAGGGGGTATGGGGGCGGATTCCGATGCCGCCGCACCCCTCGCTGAAGGACGAGGAGGCCAGGCAGCTGGCGGCGTGGGTGCTGGAGGCCGGTTGATCCGATCGGGGCCCCGCGTGAGCGAGGTCCCGCGTCATACGGAAAAAGGAGAGGCGCCGGTGCGCCTCCCTTTCTTGATGTCATGCGCCGCGGTCCGCTACGGCTCGCTCAGTCGCAGCGAATTGGCGTCGGTACGGAACAGCAGCGGCGCCTCCCTGCCCCGCTGCACGCGCCCCTGGGACAGCACGGCGGCCAGCCGCCCCTGTGCCACGATCGCACGCACGCGATCGTGATCGTCCGACCTCTCGCAGACCGGGTCCGTCGCGTCGGCATCGCCGGTCAGCTGCCATGCCTGGCAGCGGCAGCCGCCGGCATCGGCCTCCTTCTCGTCGCAGGATTGGCACGCGCCCTTCATCCACGCGGTGCCGCGATAGCGGTTGAACGCCTCGCTGTCGAACCAGATGTCGCGCAGCGGCATGTCGGCGACGTTCGGCAGCGAAAGTCCCGGCAGCATGCGCGCGGCGTGGCATGGCAGCGCGGTGCCGTCCGGCGCGACGCCCAGGAACGTCGTGCCCCACCCGTTCATGCACTTCTTCGGGCGCGTCTCGAAATAGTCGGGGACGACGAACAGGATGCGGCAACGAGAACCGATACGCAGCCGATAGCGCTCGACCACCGCCTCGGCCTCGCGCAGCTGCGCGGCATCGGGCATCAGCGCGAGGCGGTTGCGCCAGGCCCAGCCGTAGTACTGGGTGTTGGCCAGTTCCAGGTATTCGGCGCCCATCTCCAGCGCCATCTCGATGATGGCGCCCACATGCGGCAGATTGTGCCGGTGCAGCACGCAGTTCATCACCATCGGATAGCCGTGCGCCTTGATCATGCGCGCCACGCGCTGCTTCAGCTCGAAGGTGCGCGTGCTCGACAGGAAGTCGTTGAGCTCGCGCGTCGAATCCTGGAACGACAGCTGGATATGATCGAGTCCCGCCTCGCGCAGCGCGCCAAGGCGTTCATCGGTCAGCCCGACACCGGAGGTGATCAGGTTGATGTAGAAGCCGAGCCGGCGGGCATGCGCGACGATCGCTTCGAGGTCCTTGCGCATCAGCGGCTCGCCGCCCGACAGTCCCAGCTGCACCGCGCCCAGGGCTCTCGCCTGCGTCAGCACGTCGAGCCATTGCACGGTGCCCAGCTCCGCGCCGTGCCGGGCATAGTCGACCGGATTCGAGCAGAACGCGCAGTGCAGCGGGCAGCGATAGGTCAGCTCGGCCAGCAGCCACAGCGGCGGGCCGGGGCGCACGCCGGCCTCAGGCGAGCCAGCCGCGTTCGAAGGCATGTTTGACAAAGGCATGGACCTCGGCGGCGATTCCTTCGATGTGATAGGCGCCCTGCAGTTCGTCGATCAGCATGTCGAGCGTGCGCGAGCCGTCGCAGCGGCGCAGGATCGCCGCGGCGCTTTCGTTCAGCGTGACCATGCCCTCGGGATACAGCAGCACCCACGCCTGCTGCGCCTCCTCCCATTGCAGGCGGAGCGTGCGGTGCAGGGTCGGCATGCAGGTGCCTGTGGATGGCGCGGTCATGGATAGGCCTTCTCGATGGCATCGAGCATCGACCACAGCACGTCGAGCTTGAACTGAAGGATCTCGAGCGCGCGCCGCTGTTCGGCCGGCGTGCGGAAATGTTCGAGCGTCACGCGCAGGCCATGGTCGACGTCGCGCTGGGCGAGCGGAATGCGCGTGCGGAAGTAATGCAGCCCGTCCCGCTCGATCCAGGGGTAGTGCTCGGGCCAGCCGGCCAGCCGCTGCCGATGGATCTCCGGTGCGAACATCTCCGTCAGCGACGAGCACACCGCTTCCTGCCATGAGGCGCTGCGCGCGAAATTGACGTAGGCGTCGACGGCGAAGCGCACGCCGGGCACGACGAGTTCGTGCGACCACAACGCCTGGCGCGGCAGGCCGACCGCCTCGCCCAACCGGACCCAGGCCTCGATGCCGCCGGGCTCGCTGTCGGTGCCGTCGTGGTCGAGGATGCGTTGGACCCACAGTCGGCGGGTCTCGCGGTCAGGGCAGTTGGCCAGGATGGCGGCGTCCTTCTGCGGGATGCGTACCTGGTAGTAGAAGCGGTTGGCCACCCAGCCGCGGATCTGCTCGGGGGTGCACTGTCCCGCCGCCATGCGGCGATGGAATGGATGGTGAATGTGGTAGCCCGACTGCTTCGCGCGCAGTTGCGATTCGAACTCGGCCGGGCTCCAGGCGCTGGCCTGCGTCATAGCGCGATCTCCATGCCGTCCCAGGCGACCTCGATGCCGCGCGCGTCCAGATGGCGGCGCTGCGGCGATCGCTCGTCGAGAATCGGATTGGTGTTGTTGATGTGGATCAGGATCTTGCGCGAGGCCGGCAACGCGTCCAGCAGCTCGATCATGCCGCCGGCGCCGGACAGCGCCAGATGACCCATCTGCGCGGCGGTCCTGTTCGACAGGCCCAGCCGCAGCATCTCGTCGTCGACCCAGAAGGTGCCGTCGACCAGCACGATATCGGCGCCGCGCAGCTCCTCCATCAGGTCCGGCGTGATCCGCCCAAGCCCGGGCGCATAGAACGCGCGCGTACCGGTGGCGGTGTCGACGATGCGCAGGCCGATATTGTCGCCACGCCGCGGCGCGTGGCGGTTCGGCGAATACGGTGGCGCCTTGCTGTCGAGCGGCACGGCCGTGATGGCCGCTCGCTGCAGCGGCGCGATGTGCAGCGGCTCGCCGTCGAGCGGCAGCCGATGCCGATCGAGCCCGCAGTAGTGTGACAGCACGCGCGCCAGCGGCAAGGCGTCCGACAGATCGGCGAGCACCGGCTCGGTGGCATACAGCGGCAGGCGGCGCTGATGTTCCCGCAGCATCAGCAGCCCGGTCACATGATCGATCTGCGCGTCCATCAGCAGAACGGCCGCGATGCCGGTGTCGCGCCGCTCGCGCGCGGGCTGCAGGGCCGGCGTGGCGCGGATCTGCGCAAGGATGTCGGGGGACGCGTTGACCAGCAGCCAGTCCAGGCCGTTCTCGGTCAGCGCGATCGAGGATTGGGTGCGCGGCACCGCGGACACCGCGCCGCGGCGCACGCCGTCGCAATTGGGGCAGTTGCAGTTCCACTGCGGAAAGCCCCCTCCCGCAGCCGATCCCAGAACCCTTAACGTCGTCATCGCAGTGTTGCGGCGCCGTGCGCCCGTTTTATTCTTTTGGTGTGACAGTCCCCGCCAGCGCGGGGACCGGCTTGCACGCTGACCGTCAGCGATTGGCGATATACATCGTGATCTCGAAGCCGAGGCGAAGATCGGTATAGGCGGGCGTGGTCCAGTTCATGAGGTCTCCTTCGATGTGGTTGCTTGGCACGGACTGTGATTGCCGAGTCGGAGCGGGCGGCGGCACGGTGCCCCGCCCTTCCGCATCGACTCCGAGGCAACATCCATGCCCGACACCGCACGACAGCAGCACGATTCCCACCGCATTGAAGACCGCGTGTTCTGGCTGCGCACCGCGGACATGCACCGCCTGCACGTCCGCCTCCACGGCCGGCCGGATGGCGATCCCTGGCTGGTACTGCATGGCGGCCCGGGCAGCGGCTGCTCCGTGTCGATGGCCGGCTGGTTCGATCCGGCGCGCCAGCTGGCGATCCTGCCCGATCAGCGCGGCGCGGGCCGCTCGCGCCCGGCCGGCATGCTCAGGCGCAACACCACCGGCGCGCTGCTCGCCGATATCGAACGACTGCGTACGACCCTGGGGATCGAGCGCTGGCATGTGGCCGCCGGCTCGTGGGGCGCGTCGCTGGCGCTGGCCTACGCGGGGCGCTGGCCGCAGCATGTGGCCGGGCTGGTGTTGCGCGGCAGCTTCCTGACCGGGCGCGACGATATCCTGCGGCTGTTCGCCGCGCGTGCCCGCGGCATGTCGGTGCTGCCCCCTGGCGGCGCCGACTTTGCTGCGGCGCAAGCACGCCGCGGCTCCGCCGAAGCGCAACAACGTTGCGCCATCCGGCTGCTGCAGAATGGAACAGGTGTTCAACAACGGGACACCGCGCGGCGATGGCGCATGGTGGAACGCGCGCTGCTGGGCGAGCACGCCGCGCTGCGTCGACCGGCCCATCCCGCCCGGAACGACGCCGCCCTGCGGCGCAAGTACCGGATCCAGGCGCACTACCTGCAGCGGCGCTGCGGCCTTGGCAAGCCCGCGCTGCTGCGCTGCGCCGCCGCCATGGCGCGGCACCGCATCCCCACGATCCTGTTGCACGGCGCGCGTGACCGCGTCTGCCGCCCCGGTAATGCGGCCCGGCTGCAGGCCGTCATGCCACACGCCATGCTGCGCGTGGTATCCGGGGGCGGGCATCTCGCCGCCGGACCCATGGCCGATGCCTTGCGAGCCGCGATCCGCGAGTTGTCGGC